>DATJYI010000169.1:0-21420 GCA_035499635.1 Nitrospiria bacterium
GGAATTTTCCACGAATCGATGAACATCGCCGCGCTCTGGAAGCTGCCCGTGCTCTTCATCTGTGAGAACAACCGCTACGGGATGGGCACGCCGGTCGAACGGGCCTCCGCAATCTACGACATCGCCAGGACGGCGCTCGCCTATGACATGGGCCATTCGACCGTCGACGGGATGGACGTGCTGGCCGTGCGCGACGCCGTGATCCGGGTGGTGCGCGACATGCGGAACGACCCCCATCCCTATTTCCTGGAGGCCCGTACTTACCGGTACATGGGCCACTCGATGTCAGACCCCGCCCATGGTCACTACCGGACCAAGGAGGAGATCGACGAGCAGAAAAAGCGCGACCCCATCCATGTATTCGGTCGCCATCTGACCGACCGGCGGGTTGCAACCGCCGAGCGGCTGCTCCAACTCGACCAGGAGGCACAGCGGCGGGTTCAGGAGGCCATTGAGTTTGCGGATGCCAGCCCGCCGGCCCCGCCGGAGGAGCTGTTCGCCGATGTCGCAAGTTGACCTGTATGACTGAGCTGCTCTACCGGGAGGCGCTCAACCAGGCGCTCAGAGAGGAGATGCGCCGGGACGACCGCATCTTCCTGATGGGCGAGGAGGTCGGCTTCTACGACGGCGCCTTCAAGGTGAGCAAGGGATTGCTCAAGGAGTTCGGCACGGGCCGGGTGATCGACACGCCGATCACCGAGGCGGGGTTCACCGGCGTGGGCATCGGCGCCGCGATGGTCGGGCTGCGGCCGGTCATTGAAATGATGACGTTCAACTTCGCCATTCTGGCGCTGGACCAGATTGTCAATAATGCCGTGAAAATCCGCTACATGTCCGGCGGGCAACTCGCGATCCCGATCGTCATCCGGGGGCCCGGCGGTCCCTCACGCCAGCTCGCGGCCCAGCATTCGCAGAGCCTCGAATCGCTCTTCTGCCACATCGCGGGCCTCTCGGTGATCGCGCCGGCGACGCCACGGGACGCGAAGGGGCTGCTCAAGAGCGCGATCCGGCAGGACAACCCGGTGATATTTATCGAGGGACAGGAGCTCTATTCGATCAAGGGGGAGGTCCCCGACGGTGACTACACGATTCCAATCGGCCGGGCCGAGATCAAACGGGAGGGCGCCGACGTCACCGTGATCGCCTGGTCGAAGATGCTGCTCATGGCGCTGCGCTGCGCCGACCGGCTCTCCGACGAGGGCGTTCACGCCGAGGTGATCGATCTGCGCACGCTCAAACCGCTTGATCTGCCGACGTTGATCGCTTCCGTGCGGAAAACGGGACGGGCCGTGATCGTCGAGGAAGGCTGGGAGTTCTGCGGCGTCGGGGCGCAGATCGCCACGGAGCTGTATCATGACGCGTTTGACGCCTTTGACGCCCCGATCGAACGGGTGACCTGCTTCGAGGTGCCGACGCCCTATGCGAAACATCTCGAACAGCTGGCGCTGCCGACCGAAACACGGGTGATTGAAGCGGTCAAGAGAACGCTGTATAGGTAGACTATGGCCACGCGAGTCATCATGCCCAAACTGACCGACACCATGACGGAGGGCGTCGTCATCAAGTGGCACAAGCACGAAGGCGACCGGATAGAAAGCGGCGAAGCTCTCGCCGAGATCGAGACGGATAAGGCGGTGATGGATCTGGAGGCGTTCGGCGCCGGCACGCTCCGCAAAATCCTGGTCCCCGACCAGAGCACGGTGCCTGCCGGACAATTGATCGCCGTCATCGCCGCGCCGGACGAGGACATCGCGCCGCTGCTCGCCGAAGCGGGCGCGGCCTCACCTGCCGCGGCGCGACCGGCCCCGAAGCCGCCGGCGGCAACACCAACCGCCCCGTCGACGAGTCCGGCCGCGAAGCCGCCGGGCCGCCCCACCGCCCCCCCGCCATCCTCCGGCATCAAAACCTCCCCCCTCGCACGCCGGATGGCGGAGGAGGCCGGTCTCGACCTGGCGACGGTCACGCCCACCGGACCCGGCGGCCGGATCATTAAAGAGGATGTCGAGCAGGCGCTGACCGCCAAACGGGCGGCGCCCAAGGTTTCCGAGCCCGTCTACGAAGTCCGGCCGCTCAGCCAGATCAGAAAAACGATCGCCAGGAAAATGACGCAGAGCAAGGCGCCGGTGCCCCATTTCTACGTGACCAATGAGATTGACATGGAGCGCGCCCTGACCGTCAAGGCCGAACTGGCCGACCGGGAACAACCGATCAAGGTCACCGTCACCGATCTGATCATCCGGGCGCTGGCCGTGGCGCTGACCCGCTTCCCCCAGTTCAACGCGTCGTTTCAGGATGAGGGGATCCGCTACCACCAGTCCATCCATATTGGCGTCGCGGTCGGTCTGGACGAGGGGTTGATCGTGCCGGTGCTTCGCGACTGCCAGAGCAAAGGACTGATTCAACTCGCCGAAGAAGCCCGGCTGCTCTTTGAACGGGCCAAGAGCCGCCGCCTGCAGCCGGACGAGTACACCGGCGCCACCTTCAGCCTGTCAAATCTCGGCATGGAGGACGTGGAGCAGTTTTCCGCCATCATCACGCCGCCCGAAGCGGCCGTCCTGGCCGTCGGCAAGATTAAACAGGCTCCGGTCGTCGAAAACGGCCGCGTGGCGGTCCGCCGCCGGATGATGACGACGCTTTCTTGCGATCACCGAGTTGTGGACGGCCTGCAGGCGGCCAAATTTTTGCAGGCCCTCAAACATGAACTGGAGGAGCCAACGGGGCTGCTGCTGCCCTGACGGCGCATGATGGCGCAACCCACGTATGATCTCGTCATTATCGGCGCGGGGCCGGGCGGCTACGTGGCCGCGATCCGTGCGGCCCAACTCGGTTTGAAGACGGCGGTCATTGAGAAGGACGAGGTCGGGGGCGTCTGTCTCAATCGTGGCTGCATCCCTTCCAAGGCGCTGATCCGCAACGCCGAAGTGCTCTCGCTGATCAGGCGTGCGGAGGAATTCGGCATTCACTACGACAATCTGCGGTACGACTTCGGCGTCGCCATCGAACGGGCGCAGCAGGCGGTCGGGCGGCTGACGCGCGGCGTGAAGTACCTGTTTAAGAAGCACAAGGTCGACCTGGTGAGCGGCACGGCGTCGTTTCTTTCCGGGGATCACATCACCGTCGCAGGAGCAACCGGCTCAAAGACGGAGCTGGCGGCACGGGCGGCGATCATCGCCACCGGCTCGCGCAACAAGCCGCTCCAGGGGATCGCGCCGGACGGCCGGTTGATCATCACCAGCGATGAAGCGCTCAAGCTGAATCCGCTGCCCCGGCGGCTGGTGGTCGTCGGCGGCGGCGCGACCGGCGTCGAGTTTGCCTACGTCTTTTCGGCCTACGGCGTGCAGGTGACGATCGTCGAGCTGCTGGACCGGCTGCTGCCCGGCGAGGACGCGGAGATTTCCAAAACGCTTCAGGCGGCATTCAAAAAACAAGGTATCGTCGTGCTGACGAACAGCAAGGTGGCGTCGATCATGCCGGCCGATGGCGGATTGGCCGTTCAGATCCAAGCGGCCGGCGCGGCGACCCAGACGATCGCCTGCGACCAACTGTTGCTGGCCGCCGGGCGGGCGGGGAATATTGAAGGATTGGGGCTCGAACAGCTGGGCGTCAAGACCGAGCGCGGCTGCATCGTCACGAACGAATGGCTGGAAACATCCGTGCCCGGCGTGTACGCCATCGGCGACGTGGCGGGCAAATCGCTACTCGCCCACAGCGCGTCGGCCGAAGGGATCACCGTCGTCGAACGGCTCGCGGGCGCAGAGGTCAAACCGGTCGACTACCGCCAGATACCCCGTTGTGTCTATTGCCAGCCGCAAGTGGCCAGCGTAGGGCTATCGGAAGCCGACGCCCTGACCGCCGGCTATGGCGTGACGATCGGCAAATTCCCGCTGTCGGCCAACGGCAAGGCGCTGGCGCTGGGGGAGACGGAAGGGTTCATCAAAATCGTCGCCGACACGAAGACGGGCGAATGCCTGGGCGCGCAAATGATCGGCGCGGAAGTGACGGAGCTGATTGGCGAGGCGGTCCTGCTGATGGCGATGGAGGGCACGCCGCGTGAGCTGCGGTCGAGCGTTCATCCCCATCCAACTGTCTCAGAGGCCGTGATGGAAGCGGCCGCGGCCGTCTACGGGGAAGCCATTCACATTTAATCGTTATGAGCCGGTTGATCCCTCTTCACGTCGCGAATGATCCACCCTCGGCGGGTCGCCGTTTGCCCGGCTGGTTCAAAATCACGCCGAAACGCGAGGAGAATTATCTCACGCTCAAACGCCTCGTTGGCGAGTTGAAGCTCCACACCGTGTGCGAAGAAGCCCGGTGTCCCAACGTGTGGGAATGCTGGAACGCGGGCACGGCGACGATCATGATCCTTGGCGAGACCTGCACGAGGAGCTGTGGCTTTTGCGCCGTCAAAACCGGCCGGCCGAGGGAGCTGGACCTGGACGAACCCCGGCGGGTGGCCGAAGCGATTCGGACCCTGGGGCTCCGCCACGCCGTCATCACCTCGGTCAACCGGGACGAGCTGGAGGACGGCGGGGCGTCGATCTTTGCCGATACGATCCGGCGGGTCCGGGCGTCCTCCCCGCGCTGCACTGTTGAAGTCTTGATCCCCGATTTCAAGGGCTCGCATGGGGCGCAGGATGCGGTCTTTGCCGCCCGACCCGACATCCTCAACCACAACACCGAGACGGTGCCCCGCCTCTACCGGACGGTGCGGCCGCAGGGAAAGTACCACTGGACGCTGGAACTGCTTCAACGCGCGAAGTCGGCCGGCTTGACGACCAAAAGCGGCCTGATGCTGGGGTTGGGCGAAAGCCCGGAGGAGGTCGAAGCCGTCATGCGCGACCTGATCGCCCACGGCTGCGACATCCTGACGCTGGGCCAGTATCTGCAGCCGACCAAGGCCCACCTGCCGGTCGCGCGCTACTATCATCCCGATGAGTTTGCCGGCCTGAAGGCGGCCGGCGACCGGCTGGGTTTCCGACACGTGGAATCGGGCCCGCTGGTCCGCAGCTCCTACCACGCCGAACAGCAGGTGATCTAACCCCCCGAAATCGTTACCCTCAAGCCACACCAAAAATCTTGCGGCGGGAGTATCCCGTACATCGTGTAAGATATGGTATACTTAACGTTAATTGTCTGCAAGGCCTATCATTAATTCCGTATGGGGGGATAGAAGCGTGGAAGGATTAAAAACCAGCGCAGGTATGCCATCGCCGGTTCTGATCGCAACACTGGATTATTCGGTCATCGTGCAGTTCGCCCTCGTCACGATGATCGCGTTAATCGGGGTGCCCCTGTTCGGATACTTCCTTGACTATACCTGGGTGGATTGGACGTTGTTCGGCATCCTCTATGTCGTCACCGGTCTGGGCATCACGGTCGGTTACCACCGTCTGATTTCACACCGGAGCTTTGAATGCCATCGCTGGCTCAAGATTGCGCTGCTGATCGCGGGCGGCTGGGCGTTGCAAAACACCGCGATTAAATGGTCGGCCGATCACGTGCGCCATCATGCCAGGGTGGACCAGGAAGCCGACCCCTATAACGCGATGAAAGGCTTCTGGCACAGTCACCTGGGCTGGCTGTTCGTCAACGATCCCTATGCGGATGACAAATTCGAAGCCCAGTTCCGCAAGGACCCGCTGCTGCTCTGGCAGGAGCGGTATTATGTGCCGATCGTGCTCTCCGGATTCGCCCTGCCGTTGCTGGCCGGTTTGTTTCACGGCGGATGGCGCGAAGCGATCGGCTGCTTTCTGCTCGCCGGCGTGGGGCGGATGTTTCTGGTGCTGAACTCGACCTTCTGCATCAACTCCGTCTGCCATCTCTGGGGCGACCAACCGCACGGCCAAGCGAATTCAAGCCGGGACAGCTGGTGGGTCTCGCTGGTCACCTTCGGCGAGGGGTATCACAACTACCACCACGCCTATCAACGCGACTATCGGAACGGGCCCAAGTGGTACAACTTCGACCCGTCCAAGTGGCTGATCTACACCGCCGCGCAGCTGGGGCTGGCCACCAACCTCCAGCGGGCGGCGATCAAAAGCTAACCATCCGGCGAACTCCCTGCGTCCGGCGGCTGCGAGCGGACAAAAGCCTCAATCGTCGCGGCCACGCCCGGCATGTTATCCGTGAGGACGAAATGGCTCGCATCCAGATGGACCGTCTGGATTCGGGGATTGTCCAGCGAAGGGGGCGGCCCGCCGTCTTCCGCCAGCTCCGCCCGCTTCCCGTAGATGGCCAGGGTCGGACAGGTGATCGCCCGCCACGGCGGCCGGTAGGCAAACAGCGTCTGAAAGGCCTGCATATAACTGCTCACCGGCATCGTCTGCAGATCGACCCACGGCCCCATCCAGCGCACCGCCGCCCAGAACGAGGTGAGCCGTGAGCGCACCCATTCGTCATACGCTTCATAGTCGACGAACCGAAATTGCGTTCGTTCCAAGCCGACCGCATCGGCGACCCGGACCATTCCATACACGAGCCAGAACAACGGAAGCAGCAGCACGCGGATGACCATCAGATCCCGACGCAGCGACGATGCGACGAACGGTTCGATGAACACCAGCCCGCCGACCCGATCCGGACAGAATTCCCAGACGCGAACGGCCAGGTTGGCGCCCAAACAATGGCCCACCAGAATCGCCCGCCGGGCATTCACCTGCGCGAGCAACGTCCGCACATCCCGCCCGATGCCGTTCTGATCGACAAATCGCCGGGCGTGCGAGGCGCCGTGGCCGCGCACATCGAGGACGATCAGCCGGCACCGCTCCCGGAAAAAGGGCTCCCGAACCAGCCGCTGCCAGCGCGTGTGGTTGCTCCCCAGGCCGTGGAGAAACACCAGCAACGGCGCGTGATGATCGTCCACTCCGCCGGTATAATAGTGGATCGCTTCGCCGTCCTCCGCCGTGATGACGCGGTGACTCAGCGGCGCGTCAGGAGGCATGCTGTCCGTCGGCGCGCAGCCACTGCCGGTAGCACCGTTCAACGGCCCGGCGATTGACGACATGATGATGGCGGAAGCCGCCCCCTCCGCCCCTCGAAAAACTTTTGGGGATGTGCAACAGTTCGTGGATGAGCGTCTTGATCTGCTCTTCGGGCGGCAGGCGGTCGTAGTGCTCGGTCACCAGCTCGATCACATAGTGGGCCCGCAGCGTCATTGCCGTCTGAAGTATGCGGGGCAGCGCGTGGCAGCGGGCGAGTGTCCGACGGCTCTTCGAGCCGTAGCTGCGCACGCATCGCACGCGTGACAGATCAATGTGAGCAAACCCCAGCGCCGCAGTCAGCTCGGCCACCTGCGCCTCGACGTCCGGCGCCTGCTCATACCGCATCATGATCCGAACCTGAGCGTCCGAGTGGTCACCGGCCCTCACGGTACCACCAATACGGCCGCGCTGTCCAGCAGAGCGCGGGGTGGAGCGTCGCCATTTGTGGATGCGAGGGCCCGTGCGGAAATGCTGTTGGAATCCAGCCGCCTCACCGACTCGGCGGCGCGCACGAGCTCGCTGCTCCTTACCCGTCGCAGCGTGCGCCCTCCGATGCCCCCGCGCCCCGAGCCAGTTGACAACCGAACCGGCGCTTTTATATTCTCCGAACCTGCGGTCCACTCACACGGGAGGCATCATGGCGGATATTCTGGTCGTCGCATCAAAAGTGAAAAAGTTCGTTCGGGAGAAATCTGGATTCAATACATCGGCGGAAATTCTGGACGTGCTGAGCCAGCGCGTGGAAAACCTCTGCCTGGCCGCGATCGAGAAGGCCAAGGCGGACGGACGAAAGACGGTCAAAGGGAGGGACCTGGAATAAAGCGCTACTTCAGAACGACGAGATTGTCCCTGTGGATCACTTCGTCATACAGCTTGTAGCCGAGGCGATCTTCGATCTCCCGGCTTTTGGCCCCACGGATTTTCGCCACTTCGTCGGCTGAGTAATTGCTCAACCCCCGCGCAACCTCCTGCCCGTCCGGCCCGACGCAACTGACCGCCTCACCGGCGCGAAAGCGCCCCTCCACCTCCCGCACCCCCGACGGCAGCAGGCTGCGTCCCTGCTGGCGAAGCGCCCGAGCCGCCCCTTCGTCCAGGTGCAGCCGTCCCTTGGCGTGGAGCGTGTAGGCAATCCAGTGCTTGCGGCTTTTGAGCCGCTCCTTCGTCGGCAGAAAAAGGGTGCCGATCTCCTGTCCGGCCAGCAGATCATTCAGGACGTTCGGCCGAAGCCCCCCGGCGATGATCGTCGCCGCCCCGTGTGCCGTCGCCTGTTTGGCTGCGGCGAGCTTGGGCACCATCCCGCCCGTCCCTTCGGCGCTGCCCGTCGCCTTCGCATGGGCCTCCAGGGCCGGCGTGATTTCGGTCACGAGCGGGACCAGCGATGCCGATGGATCGCGCGCCGGATCGCCGGTGCAGAACCCCTCCACGCCAGAGAGGATCACAAAGAGCTCCGCGCCGACCAGATTGGTGATCAGCGACGCCAGATAATCGTTCTCCCCGAACTTCAACTCCTCGACGGCCACCGTGTCGTTCTCATTGATGATGGGCACGACGCCGGCCGCCAGGAGCGTCGTGAGCGTCGTGCGGGCGTTCAAGAACCGTTTGCGGTCGGCCAGATCGCCGTGGGTCAGCAGGACCTGCGCCACGGTCAGCCCCGCCGTGGAAAACGCCGCGTCATAGGCCGCCATCAGACGTCCCTGACCCACGGCCGCGGCCGCCTGCTTGCGCGCGATCGTGGCGGGCCGTTCCGCCAGCCCCAGCCGTTCAATGCCCGCCGCAATCGCCCCGGACGACACGATGATCACGTCGCAGCCGCCTCTCCGCAACGCCGCCACGTCGCGCGCGAGCTGCTCGATCCATGCGGTCTGCAACCCGCGCCCCTTCGGTGCAAGCAGCCGGCTGCCGATTTTGACGACGACCCGTCGAACCGACCCGAGCACCTCCTGCCGCAGCGAGCTCATGCCGTCGCCGCCCCAACCGACACCGCCGACCGCGTTCCCGCGTCCGCATCGAACGCCCGGTCGCCCAGAAAAGTCAGCAGCGGCGTGAGTCCCTCCCCCGTTACGGCGGAGACGGCAAAGAACGGAATCTTCTCCTTCTTCGCATACCGCCGCAGCGCCGCCACATGGCCGCCGTCCCCTTGCGCATCGATCTTGTTGGCCGCCAGCACCATCGGCTTCTCCGCCAATCCGGGTTGATACGCCGTCAGCTCTTTGCGGAGGATGCGAAACTCCTTGACCGGATCGCCTGCGCGACCGACGCCCGCGTCAACCAGATGCAGCATGACGCGCGTCCGTTCGACGTGACGCAAAAACTGATGGCCGAGACCCTTCCCGGCGTGCGCCCCCTCGATCAACCCCGGTATATCGGCCACGATGAAATTGCGGCCGGCCGCGTCGCGGGCCACGCCCAGTTGCGGCGTCAACGTGGTGAAGGGATAATCGGCAATTTTGGGACGGGCTTTTGAAATCGCCGACAACAGCGTGGATTTGCCCGCGTTGGGAAAGCCGACGATGCCGACGTCGGCCAGCAGCTTCAGCTCCAGTCTCAACGTCCGTTCTTCGCCCGGCTCGCCGGGATCGGCGCGGCGCGGCGCGCGGTGGGTCGGCGTCGCGAAACGGGCGTTGCCCCGGCCTCCCCGCCCCCCCTTGGCCGCGACCAGCGTCTGACCGGACGCCGACAAATCGGCGAGCAGCTCGCCGGACTCGGCATCATAGACCATTGTGCCGACCGGCACCGCAATCAGACGATCCTCACCGCCTCGGCCGGAACAATTCTTCCCCTCGCCGTGCGCGCCGCGCTGGGCGCGGTACTGCTGCTGGTAGGTCAGATCGATCAGGGTGTGCAGCTGCGGATCGGCCTTCAGAATGATGCTGCCGCCGTGGCCGCCGTCGCCGCCGTTGGGGCCGCCGCGCGGCACGTACTTTTCCCGTCGGAAGCTGCAGCAGCCGTGGCCGCCGTCGCCCGCTTTGACGAAGATTCTGGCTTCATCGACGAACATAACGGTCTGACTACAGGGTCAAGGCACAAGGGACAGGGCGCAGGGGGGAAACCGGATCATGAACCCATGACCCTTGCGACTTGACCCTTGACCCTCACCAGGCCAAAGAAACGCGGAGTGATCTCAGGATGCGGAAGGAACGGCGACCGGATAGACGCTGACGCGCGTCCGGCCCTTGCCGTACGGCTCGAACTTCACGACTCCGGGGATCTTGGCGAAGAGCGTGTAGTCGCTGCCGCAGCCGACGTTCATCCCCGGATGAATCTGCGTGCCGCGCTGGCGAATGATGATCGTGCCGGCGTTGATGACCTGGCCGCCGTACCGCTTGACGCCCAGATATTTCGGCTGGCTGTCCCGGCCGTTGCTGGTTGAACCTTGCCCTTTTTTATGCGCCATGGAAACGTCCCTTCAGTCCGGTGGGATCAGGCGGTCGCAGTCATGCCGATTGAACCGCCGTGATCTTCACTTCCGTGAATTGCTGCCGGTGGCCGCGGGTCCTGCGATAATTCTTCCGCCGGATTTTCTTAAAGACCACGACTTTGGGAGCGAGGCCGTGTCGGATCACCTCGCCGGTCACCGTCGCCTTGGCCACCACGGGCGTCCCGACAGCCGTCTGGCCGTCGCCGCCAACCAGCAGCACCCGGTCAAAGGTCACCGGCGCGCCGACGTCGGCGGCGAGCTTCTCCACCCGGATTGCCGTGCCCGGTTCCACGCGATATTGTTTGCTGCCCGTTTCAATGATTGCGTACATGTCGTCTCCCAACATCTCAATTTTGCGTCAGATTTTCTATCATACGGGCCGCGGTCCTGTCAACCGGGCCGGTTGACACCGTCGACGCGGAATTTTTAAGATGGCGGCTGATTCTCGACGCGACCATGCGGATCTTACGGGCTCTTTTCTGGGCGGGCGTGGCGCTGCTGTGCGCCGTCGCGTTCGCCATTGTCACCGGCGTCGTCAGACCTGAGGAGCGGATCAACGCCCTCTGGCTTGTCGTTGCCGCAGCCTGTTTTCACACCCTTGCCTACCGCTTCTACGGCCGGTTCCTGGCCCGCCGGGTGATGGAGCTGAACGACCAGCGCGTGCCTCCGGCCTACCGGCTGACGGACGGGAAGAATTATCACCCCACCCACCGCTGGGTGCTCTTCGGCCATCATTTCGCCGCGATCGCGGGCGCGGGTCCCCTGCTCGGCCCCGTCCTCGCCGCCCAGTTCGGCTTCCTGCCCGGCTTCCTCTGGCTGGTGATCGGCGCGGTCCTCGCCGGCGCCGTGCAGGATTTCATCATCCTCGTCGCCTCGATGCGGCGCAACGGCCGGTCGCTGCCGCAGATCGCCTGGGACGAAATGGGGCCGGTCACGGGCTTCTGCACAATGGCCGCGGTGCTCTTCATCGTCATCGTCGCCATCGCGGGGCTGGGGGTGGCCGTCGTCAACGCGCTCTATCACAATCCCTGGGGCGTCTTCACGCTGACGATGACCGTGCCGATTGCGCTCTTCATGGGCTACTACCTGCACTACTGGCGGCCGGGCCGCGTGGGCGAAGTCTCCGCAATCGGCGTCTCGCTGCTCCTGCTTGCCGTTGTGGCGGGCCGCTGGGCGGCGCAGACGCCCCTGGCCGGCTGGTTCGGCCTTGAGCGTGACACGATCGTCTGGGCGTTGGCCGGCTACGGATTTTTCGCCTCGGCGCTGCCCATCTGGATGCTGCTGCTTCCCAGGGACTATCTGTCTACCTTTATGAAGCTCTCCGTGGTGCTGCTGCTGGGCATCGGCGTGATCCTCATGGCCCCGGCGGTTCAGATGCCGGCCGTCACGTCGTTCATCCACGGCGGAGGGCCGATCATCCCCGGCACCCTCTTCCCCTTCGTCTTCATCACGATCGCCTGCGGGGCGATCTCGGGATTCCATTCGCTCGTCTCCTCCGGCACCACGCCGAAGATGATTCAGCGCGAATCGCACGCGATGATCGGCTACGGGGCGATGCTCCTGGAAAGTTTCGTCGGGGTCATGGCGCTGATCGCGGCCACCCTCTTCATGCCCGGTGATTATTTCGCGATCAATACCCATCTGTCGACCGGGACGATCGCTGCGATGGGCTTCCCGGCGGGCCGCTTGCGGGAGCTCTCCTCACTGGTCGGCGTGGAGCTGGCGGGACGGCCCGGCGGCGCCGTCTCGCTGGCGGCGGGGATGGCGTCCATCTTCTCCTCTCTGCCCGGATTGAACGGGCTGATGACCTACTGGTACCAGTTCGCCCTGCTCTTTGAAGCGCTGTTCATCCTGACGACGATCGACGCGGGCACCCGGGTCGCCCGTTATCTGCTGCAGGAGGCGGCCGGCCTCGCGCACCCTCGTTTCAACGATTTGAACTGGCTGCCCGGCATCCTGCTCACCAGCGGCCTGGTCGTCTTTGCCTGGGGCTATCTGATTTCAACCGGCAGCATCTCCACCATCTGGCCGATGTTCGGCGCGGCCAATCAGCTGCTGGGGACGCTGGCGTTGTGCGTCGGCACGACGGTCTTGATCAAAATGGGCAAGGCGCGCTACGCCTGGGTGACCGTCGCGCCGATGCTCTTTGTCGGCGCCATCACGCTGACCGGCTGTTACGAGCTGGGCATGCTTTTTCTCGCCAAAGGACGGGCGGTCTCCACATCGGGCGAAGCATTCAGCCTCTATCTGAACGCGGGGCTGGTGGCCGCGGTGGCGGGGCTGGCGGCGGTGATTCTCACCGACGCCTTCCGTCAATGGTACGGCTATCTGGTCAGAAAACAGCCCTACGCCAGCAGCGAAGTGGTCGTCATGGCCGGCGGGTCGAAGGATCACTTTGTCCCGGATGCTGGGGGCTCGTGTTGTTGATGCATGGATCGGAAAAATAAACGGAATCTTGTCGAACTCTAGCGAAGCACCACGCTCTGCGGGCCGACGAACTGCCTGACGCCGGGGCCGATGGCCCCCAGCGTGGTCCAGCCCGCGCCGGTCATGTCGTTAATCCGGACGATCCGGTTGTTCCTCGTGTCGGCCACGTAGATCGGCCCCGCCGGATCAACCGCGAGTCCGAACGGGTTGCCGAACTGGTTGTTCTTCGCGCCGGATTCGGCGGAGCCGAAGACGGTCCAGCCTTTTCCGGTCATGTCATCGATCCGGATGAGCCGGTTGTCTCCCCCATCGATCACGTCGATCCTGCCCGTCGGCTCGGCCACGATCGCAACCGGGTATTTGAATTGGTTCGTGCCGTGGCCTCGATTGCCGAAGCCGGTCCAGCCGGCACCGGCGATGTCATCGATCCGGACGAGGCGCGCGTTGCCCGCGTCGGCCACGTAAATCCGACCGGACCCATCGAGGGCGATGCCGGTCGGACTCCGGAACTGGCCGGTTCCTGATCCGGACGAACCAAGCGTCGCCCAGCCCTTCCCGGTCATGTCGTCCATCCGGACGATTCGATTGTTGCCTTCGTCGGTCACATAGATGCGCCCGGCCGCATCAACCACGATGTCCGTAGGACTGTAAAATTGACCGACCCCCCCGCCGGGGACGGGCCCGCCGAGCGAGGCCCAGTTCTTTCCGGTCATGTCATCGACGCGCACGATTCTGGCATTGTTGGCGTCGGTCACGTAAATGCGCCCGGCCGGATCGACAAAGAGCCCCTTGGGGAAGCTGAACTGGTTGACGCCGGGGCCGATGGTGCCGAATGTGGTCCAGCCGGCGCCGGTGAAGTCGTCCATCCGGACGATCCGGTTGTTGGCCGCATCGGTCACGTAGAGGTGCGGGGGATCACCGCCGTGCACCGGATTGCTCGACGCCACTCCAACACCCAGCAGCAGGGCCAGGAAACCCGATGAGACCAGAATGTGTCGAGACGACCGTGTGTTCATCCACGCCCCCGTCCCGTGCCATGACCCGCCCGGCGGCAGCCCGGTAGGCCGACTTGGGCAGAATACGCCGAACGCGGGCCGGAATCAACCCGTTCCTGTTCCCCGTTTCATCCATTGACATCCGGCACGACGGGTGACTACCCTTGAACAGCCAGAACAACCGCTCTTCGCCCGCGGAGAAGCCATGCCGCCAGCGCCGAACCATCCGACACGATCCGCCGCCACCCCGTTCGACTGGCTGATGACGCTGGGCGCCGGCTGGATGCTGACGGGACTCTATCTGGACGGCTGGGCGCACCGGCACATTCCCAATCTGGAAACCTTCTTCACACCATGGCACGGCCTGCTCTATTCCGGCTTTTTCTTCACGTTCGGCCTGTTGGGAGCGGTCGCATGGCGCAACCATGCGCGCGGGTGGCCGTGGCTTGAATCGGTCCCGCCCGGCTACCGGCTCTCGCTGATCGGCATGCTGATCTTCTTTGCCGGCGGCCTGGGCGATCTCATCTGGCACACGCTGCTCGGGATCGAGGCGGATATCGAAGCGCTCCTCAGTCCGACCCATCTGATCCTGGCCATCGGAGGCACGCTCATCGGGGCCGGGCCGTTCCGGGCTCGATGGCGGCAAAAAGGGACGGGTGACGGACTGACCGACCTCCTGCCGATGCTGCTCTCGGTCGTCTTCGGCTGGTCGGTCCTGACTTTTTTCACCCAATATGCCCATCCCTTCATCCATCCCTGGGCGTCGGGGCCGATGCCGCAGAACCCTTTCAATCCGGAGCGGATGGGGCTGTCGTCCATTTTGATTCAATCGGCCTTCCTGAGCGGGTTCATGCTGCTCATCGTCCGCCGTTGGCCGCTTCCCTTCGGCAGCCTGACCATCATGTTGACCCTGAATGCGGGCTTGATGGGCATTCTGGAGATGGATTTCCGCTTCCTGGCCGTCGGCCTGCCGGCGGGTCTGGCGGCTGACGGACTGATCCGTCTGTGGGAGCCTTCGCTGAATCCCGTTCGGTTCCGGCTCTTCGCCTTCGTCCTGCCGGCCGTCTATGTCGCCTGCTACTTTGCGGTCCTGGCATTGACCTGCGGCGTCTGGTGGCCGGTTGACCTGTGGACGGGTGCGATCGCCATGGCCGGTATCGTCGGCTGGCTCATCGGCTATCTGGTCTTGCCGCCGAATATCGCATGACCGTGCCGCGGCTGGCGCTTGACTCCCGCCTGCAAGAGGATTAGGCTACATGCCCCACTGTGTTTCAACCACAAGGAGGTCGTCATGGCCACCAAACAATACAAAAAGCTCGGGTGCATGGATGTCAACCCCTCCGGCGGCTGCGCCTTCGAGGTGCAGGCCGAAACGGCGGACGAGGTGATGCGGCTTGCGGCCGATCACGGCAAGCACGCGCATAAAATGACCGCGGTGCCGCCCGAGATGGCCGCCAAGATCAAATCCGCTATCAAGACGGTGACGGTCAACGTCTGAACCCCGCTCGTTGTTCCCCATCTCCCGGCTCCCCCTTGTAGCCCGCCACAAGGGGGAGCCGGGCGTCGTGGCGGCGCGGGCTTCGGTGCGCCCGCTGAAAGACCTCTGACGGCTTGCCGCTCTGACCGGAATCTCCACGGTCTCGCAAGAGGATTGCCCCGATGGATCCATCGCCGGATCTGCAAACCTGCTCGCGCGTTCACTGAGAGTCGATGATGACAATCGATATCCCCGTGCACAGATACAACGCTATCCCGGACAGTGATGAGCCCCCGTCACTGGGCAAAGGCCGGGCATGTCGACGGGGCATTCCCCGAGTTCCCCGGACGCCGAACGCGCGGCCATCGTCCGCCGCCGGCCGGGCTTGACAAGGGCGCGCGAAATTATTATGATGGTAACGATAATGATAATCGTTTTCAATAATAACTCGCGCCGTCACGCCCGACGCGTCCCGTGACCGGCGGTCATCCCCCCAACGACTGAGGTGCTGCGACCATGCGACACATCATCCAACGATCCTCCCTTCTGCGCCTCTGGCCCTGGCTGCTGGCCGCCTGCGGCTTCGCATTCGTTATCGGACTGCTCGGATTGATCGAACGGGCCGAGGCGGTGCTGGGTGACGCCGTGCGGGGCCGGGCGGTCTTTGAACAGCACTGCGTCGTCTGCCACGGCAGCGACGGGAAGGGGGACGGCCCCGCGGCGGCCACGCTGCCGGTCAAGCCGGCCGACCTCACCGATTGCCGCCGGACCGCCGAGGACGATATCGAAATGATCGAAGCCATCGTCCACCACGGCGGCTCCTACGCCGGCATGTCGCCCGTCATGCCGGCGTGGGGCAAGGTGCTGACCGCGATGGAGATCTCCGATGTCGCCACCTACGAGAAAAGTCTCTGCGACGACCCCGATTGGGTGCCGGGCGAATTGAATTTTCCCCGGCCATTGATCACGGAGAAGGCGATCCCTGAGCAGGAAATCGTTCTTGGCGGGCAATATACCCGAAACTTCAGCAACCTTTCCCCTGGCGGCGACGACCTGAAGATAAATGGCACGCACAGCCAGTACAACCTGACGTTGAAAGGAACGATTGAAAACCGGATCAACGGCCGGACGGAAGTCGATGTGATGGCACCCCTGGAGGTGATCAACAACGACCCCGGCTATTCGACAGCCGGCCTGGGCGACATGGCGGTCTCCATCAAATATGTCCTCTTCTTCGATGTTCAACATTTATCCATTGTTTCCGCCGGGCTGGAGCTGGGGCTGCCCACGGGCCGGAGCAAGAAAGGGCTCGGCTCCGGAGAACTGACCTGGGAGCCCAATCTGCAGGCAGGCTGGCGCTGGGATGACCTGATCCTCCAGGGCGATATGAGCTTGGAGCTGCCCCAGCAGTCGGCCAACACCGATTCGGCGCTGGTCTATGATCTCGTGCTGGGTTATGAATATGAACCGGATCCCAGGCTGGAACTCGTCCCCATGGTTGAGCTGAACACGGAAACGGCGCTCAACGGCGATGACGGCGGACGGACGATTTCGGCCGTTCTTCCGGAACTGCGCGTCGACTGGCTCACATGGAGTGCGGGGGTCGGCGTCCAGTTTCCGTTCACCCATCTAAAGGATTACGACAACCAGGTGCTGTTTGACGTGACCTACGAATACTAACTCTTGGCGCCGCACCACCCCGGTGGTGGTGTTCGCGGCAACACAGCGGTACAATGTGGCCATGGAACTCCCCCTCAAGCGCCACCTCTTCTACGCCACTTCCCATTCCCCGTCGCTGGTGGAGTTGGTCGGCTTCGAGCAGGCCAAATCCATCATCGATTTCTGCTTCATCGCCAATCCCTATTATCCGACGCCGGCCATGATCGACGAGCTGCAGGCATTGCTGCCGACGCTGATCAAGTCGTATCCCACCAGCCGGCCGGAGCAGAGCCAGCGCCACCTGGCCGAGGTCATCCACGTCAACCCCGACAACCTCATCATCGGCAACGGCGCCTCCGAGCTGATCACGAACATCCAGGAGCATCTGATCGACACGATCGCGGTGCCGGTGCCGACCTTCAGCGAATACCTCGACAAGCTGCGCGACCGTCGCTCCGCCGAACTCTACTACCTGCAGCGCAACGCCTCCTACGCGCTGAACCCAATCGCGTATCTGGCCTGGATTAGAAAGAAGGGGCTGCACGCCGCGCTCATCATCAATCCCGGCAATCCCAGCGGGCAGCTGCTGCCGCTGGAGCAGATGCGTGACTTTCTGGAGCGCGCCAAGGATCTCGACCTGATCATCGTGGACGAGTCGTTCATCGATTTCGCCGGCGAGTCCATTCCCAGCCTGCTGCCCTACGCCGACCGCCACTCCAATCTGCTGCTCATCCGCAGCATGAGCAAGCATTGCGGCGTGCCCGGGCTGCGGCTGGGCTATTGCTATACGGACAATCTCTATCTGCTCAACCGGCTGCGCCGGATCATCCCGACCTGGAACGTCAACACGCTGGCCGAATATTTTCTGAGCCAGCTGCCTTCCACCGACAAGGCGTACCACGACGCCCGCCTCCGGCTGATCGACGACGTCCGCGCGCTGAAGCGGGAGCTGGACACCATTCCGGCCATCACGGCCTACCCGACCGGCGCGAATTTCATCCTCGTCCGGATCGAGCACGGCATGACTTCGGGGGAACTGCAGCACGAGCTGCTGCACGCGCACCGGATGTACGTGCGCGACTGCTCGAACAAGATCGGCATGGACGGCTACCACATCCGCATCGCGTCGCAGGGCCGGGAGAAGGACGCGCTTCTCGTCGACGCGCTGCGGGCGATTCTGACGCGGTAGGGGCGATGCGCCGGCCTCGGCCCCCCGCCCCGCGGATTCTTGTCGTCAGCCGGCGCCACCTCCGAAAGGCACTGTGGATCAATTACGTCGGCGAAGCCCATCTCGACCTGCTGATCACGTTCGGCGCCAAGCCCGTGATCGTCCCGGTGGCCGCCGGCACGCCGTCGTTGCTGACCGAGTACGCGCGGGAGATGGACGGGCTGCTGCTCGTCGAGGGCGAGGATATCGAGCCGGGCCGCTACCAGGCCGCACCGGCCTCGGCCCGGCTGGTGGAAGCGACGCACCCGTTGAAGGACGAGATCGAATTCCGGCTCTGCCGGCTCGCGCTCCGGCGGCGGCGGCCGGTGCTGGGCATCTGCCGGGGCGCGCAGATTTTGAATGTCGTGAGCGGCGGCACGCTCTACGCGGACGTGAGGCGGGAGCTGCCGTCGCGGCTGGTCCATCGATTCAGTGGGCGAGCCGAGGGAGCGGGCTACCATCGACTCAGGCACGCACTGACGATTCTGCCTGGCACGCCGCTGGCCCGCTGGTACGGCAGGGAGCGTCTGTCGGTCAATAGCTACCACCATCAGGGCATCAGGATCCTGGCGCGCCGATTTCAACCGATGGCCCGCGCCGAAGACGGATTGATCGAGGGGTTTTACGATCCGGCGGCTCCGTTCGTCATCGGCCTGCAGTTTCATCCCGAGCGGATGCTCGACGACTACGCGGGCAACCGGCGCGTCTTCCGCGCGCTGGTCACGGCGGCAAAGCGGCCGGCGTCGCCTGTCTGACCGCGACCGAGGGCATTGTTCCCGCTTGTCTCTTCCCCGCGCATCTGGTACAACCGCTTCATGACCAAGAAGGCCGCTCCCGCTGCCGTATTCCAGGAGTATCTGATCCAACCGCTTCAGGCTTTCTTTCGCACCCAAGCCATCGGCGGCGTCCTGCTGCTCACCGCCTCCGTCGCCGCGATCGTCTGCGCCAATACGGGGCTCGCCCCACTCTATCATCGACTCTGGGAGACTCCGCTCCGGGTCGGCCTCGGCGGCTTCATGGTGGACAAAACGCTTCACCACTGGGTGGATGACGGCCTGATGGCCATTTATTTTTTCCTGGTCGGCCTGGAGATCAAGCGCGAAGTGCTGGCCGGAGAGCTCGGTGTGCCAAAGAAAGCCGTCTTGCCCATCACAGCGGCCGTCGGCGGCATGCTGGCGCCCGCGCTGATTTATGCGGTGATCAACGCCGGCGGAGAAGGGTTGCATGGATGGGGCATCCCGATGGCGACGGACATCGCGTTCTCCCTGGGGGTGCTGCAGCTGCTCAAAGGCCGAGCCCCGATCGGGCTGCTCGTCTTTCTCACTGCGCTGGCCATCGCGGATGACTTGGGCGCCGTGCTGGTGATCGCGCTCTTTTACGGCGGACGGATCGCCGTAGAGCCGCTGATCATCGGCGGGCTGATCCTCGCCGTCTCCGTGACGCTCAACCGCGCCGGCGTGCGGAAGACGCTGCTCTACAGCCTGCTCGGCGTCGCCCTGTGGCTGGCGTTTCTAAACTCGGGCGTGCACGCCACGATCGCCGGCATCCTGCTGGCCTTCACGATCCCGACCCGGACGACGCTGACGGCGGGGCAGTTTCAGCAGCGCGTCGGTGAACTGATGCGGCGATTCGCGGCCGGCGACAGCGGCCGCAGCGCGCTCGAGCGCGATGAAACGCAGCAGGCCCTCATCCGGCAGGTCGGGATGGCCGCCCTTGCGGTCGAGGCGCCGCTGCAGCGGATCGAACACAACCTCCATCCCTGGGTCACCTTCGCCATCATTCCGCTCTTCGCCTTTGCCAACGCGGGGATCGACATCTCGTCGCGGGCACTCGGCGCGGCGCTGATTCATCCCGTCACGCTGGGAGTGGTCGTCGGCCTGGTGCTCGGCAAGCAACTGGGCGTGATGCTCTGCAGCTGGCTCCCCGTTCGATTGGGTTGGGCTGAATTGCCGGCCGGAGTGACCTGGAAACATCTCTACGGGGTCAGCTGGCTGGCGGGGATCGGCTTTACGATGTCGATCTTCATTGCCAATCTGGCCTTTGAAGAACCGCATCTGGTCGAGCAGGCCAAGATCGGCATCCTGCTCGCTTCACTGATCGCGGGCGCGGTCGGCTATGGGCTGCTTGGGGGCTGGGCAGGGGTGGAAAAGTGTTCCAAGGGGACGAGCAGGAGCGGCGGCGAACGCTCATCGTCCCACCGGTAACCCAGCCCCAGGAGGCAGAGGACGTAGCGATTCGACAGATCGGAGGAAAGATAGATCCTGAATGGCGACCGCCACGGGGCCGGGTTGCCTTCCTGATCGAGAACGGGCTGACCCCGATCCAGGAAACGTTGGGTGGCACGCCCCTTGAGCGGCGTCTTCGCCTGGTCATCGAGCGGCGCGGCGCCGGCGTTCACCGCCTTGACGGCCTCCGCCTGGCATTGCCGCATGGACTGGAGCCGGCGATTCAAGTCATACCCCTCAGGGGCGATGAGCTGGTGCGACGTCCAGGCGCAGCCGCCGAGTGCCAGCGCGCCCGCGAGCAGCAGATTCTTCGATCGCTTCATGAATCGACGCGCTCCTGACGCTGCGGAAGTGGGACGCATCACGCCTTTCTAGCCCTTCGCCGCAGACGTTGGTTCTTTATTATATCTTGTCACCGCGCCCGGACATGGGGTCATGCACCCGGCGGGTGAATTCGGCCGACCCGAGCGTTTGCATGGCCTCCCGCACCTTGCTTCCCCGTCGATCTTCTGTTACCATGCCGGTCGTTGCGTGCCGTCGCGCCCACCCCTGACCCTCCCAATTACCGCTGATGCTGCAATTCTTTCTTAAGCGTTCCGGTCAACTTTTGATCACGCTCCTGGGCATCACCGTCCTGACCTTCGGCATTATGCATCTTGCGCCGGGCGAGCCGACCGTGGTGCAGAGCGAGATGAATCAGAAGGTCTCGGCCCAGGCGCGCGAACAACTGCGCAAATTGTACGGGCTCGATCAACCCCTCTGGAAGCAATACGGCGACTGGCTGGAGCGGTTGGTCCGGTTCGATTTCGGCAACACCTTTACCGACGGCCGGCCCGTCGCGACGGTCATTGCGGAGAAGATCCCGATCACCCTCGCCATCAATCTCCTCTCCTTGATCCTGATCATTGCGGTTTCTGTTCCCATCGGGGTCTACGCCGCGGTCCGCCAGCATTCCCCGTTCGATAAGATGACGACGGTGTTCGTGTTCATCGGATTTGCCATGCCGGGTTTCTGGCTCGCGTTGTTGCTCAT
>DATJYI010000170.1:0-7550 GCA_035499635.1 Nitrospiria bacterium
GCCCGGTCCGACGCCTCGACGTGGATGTCGCTCGCCCGCCGTTGCACTGCATTCAGCAACATCGTGTCGACCAATCGAATGACGGGGCTGGTGTCCTTGGTGATTTTCTCGACGGAGAGCACCTCGTCGCCCGACTCATCCTCCTTGATCAGCACCGGCGTCAGATCGGCGCCCACTTTTTTCAGAACCTGGGTCGTGCTCTCGCTCCGCTTGAGCACCTCCAGAATAGCGGTGCGGGTCGAGACCATGACCCGCACCTGTCGTTTCAACAGCAACTCCAACTCATCGAGAGCGGGCACGTTGGTGGGATCGCTGACGACAATCGTCACGCTCCCTTCGGACTCCGCATAGGGGACAAACGGATAGCGATACATCAATTCGACGGGAATCCATTGATACTCTGCAGGGTTGAACCGGTACTGCTCCAGGGGCTGATACGCCAGCCGCGCAAGTTGTGCCAGCGCCCGGGCGAGTTGTTCCTCACTCAATGCGCCCTGTTTGATCAGGCGTTCGCACGCCTTCATGTCGTCGGACGTCAGAACGGGGGACGCGCCCGTCTCCCCGGCGTCGCCCGCCTGGGGGAGGCTTGCCGCCTCCAGTTGCTCACGGCTCACAAACCCCAACGCAATCAGCACATCGCCCAACCGGCGACGTCCGACGGCGCGATGCGCGTCAGCTTCCGACACCCGTCCCCCACTCTTCGGTTCAGCCATCGATGTCCCACATGCGCGCGACCGCTAGTTATTGAATCGTTCCGGCCAGGTAAAAGATCGGCAGATACATGGCGATCACGATGATCGCCACCAATCCGCCCATGAAGAGCAGGATTGTGGGTTCGATCCAGGTCATCAGCCGGCTCAACAGGCGGTCCAGTTCGCCCTCATGAAATTCCGACACCTCGTTCAACATGTCCGGCAAGGCTCCGGCTGTTTCACCGATCTCGATCATCTCGACCGACATCCGGGGCAGCAGTTTTGCCCGCCCCATCGCCTGGGCAAGGCCGCTTCCTCCCACCACGGCCTCGGTCACCTGCGCCACACCGGTGGTAAACACGAGATTGGTCGACGAGGCCTGCACCATCCGCAGCGCCGTCACGAGGGGAATGCCGCTCTGCAGCGTCATCGCCAAGGTTCTCGTCATCCCGATCAGATAATGAAGCCGCATCGCGCGGCCGATGACGGGCAGTCGCAACAGCCAGCGATGCCACCAGGCTCGCGCCTGCACTTTCATGACGACAAACCGGACCGTCACGGCCAACAGCACCATGCCTCCCAGCACCCAGAACCCTTGATGACGTACCACTTGCACGAAGCCCAAAAACACTCGCGTCAGCCACGGCAGTTCCACCTTGGCGTCTCGGTAGACATCGGCAAAACTGGGCACGACGTACAGCATCAGGAAGGTGATGACGACCAGCCCGACGGACACCAGGAAGATCGGATAGGCCATGGCGGACCTGACCTTCCCTTTGATCGCAGCCATCCGCCGCAAGAAGCCGAGGTGGCGCGCGATCACGTCCACCACGTGACCGGTCTGCTCACCGGAACGGAGTGAGGCCACATAGAGATCCGAAAAGTAGGCCGGAAACCGGCTCATGGCTTCCGACAACGACGCGCCGCCCTTGACCAGTTCGCGCACCTGCGTCAGCGTCTCTCGAAACCCGGGATGCACGGACCGGTCGATCAACAGATCGAGGGATCGCAAAATCGGGATGCCGGCCTTGAGCAACGCGGACAGTTCCTGATTGAAAATGAGGAATTCCTGCAGTCCAAACCGGGTTGAGCGGCCGGCCAACTTCGACCATTCGGCCAACCGGGGCCGAACGGAAAAAATTAGATAGCCGAGTTCCTGCAGTCGGGCGGTGGCGCGCTCCGCGCTCTCCGCTTCAATCCGTTCGACGGTGACGGTTCCGTCCGCCCGTCCCACCCGACACGTGTACATCGGCATTACAGTCTCCGAGACAGCAGCATTTCCCGTCGTTCAGTATACGGGATCGAGGAGAATCTCGCAAGCAATTGAAGGGTTGGCGCTCTCGAGCCGGCGGACTATACCCCTTCGCCCGGTCCGCTCCGTTGTCCCCCGTGCTCGGCTCGTTCTTCAGACTTCGCCCGCTCCCACAACCGGTCGAGATCATCCAACGTTCTGCCGCCGTCGGTCTTCGAAGGCCCAAGCGGTCGTCCCTCGGCCGCCGCCAACCGCTCCATCCGTCGAAAGCGTTCGATAAAGCGGCGCGTCGCCCGCTGCAACGCCGACTCGGGGTCACAACGCAGATGGCGGGCCAGGTTGACCGCCGCAAACAGCAGGTCGCCCAACTCCTCCTCTTGCCGGGATCGGGACTGCGTGCAAACGGCATCGGTCAATTCCCGCCACTCTTCCTCGACCTTGGCCCGAACCGGCTCGGGCCCCGGCCAGTCGAAACCCACCCGGGCCGCCTTCGCCTGAACCTGATGCGCCCGCAACAGCGCAGGCAGCGAATGCGGAACCCCCTCCACCGCGGATGCTCGTGCGCGATGACCCCGCTCCTGCCGTTTCAAAGCCTCCCACCGGGCCAGGACCTGATCAGGAGTCGCCTCACCGACCGCTCCGTCATCGGTCTTCGCCTCCCCTTCCGGTCTGAAAACGTGTGGATGCCGGCGGGTCATTTTCCTGACGGTGCCATCGACCACGTCATGGATGTCGAATTCCCCCGCTTCGGACGCGATCTGGGCGTGAAACAGCACCTGAAACAACAGATCGCCCAGCTCCTCCTTCAGCGCGTCGGCGCTTCCGGATTCGATCGCTTCAAGGACTTCGTGGGTTTCTTCGAGTAGAAACGGCGTCAAACTCTCGCGCGTCTGCTGCCGATCCCACGGACACCCGCCCTCCGCGCGTAACCGTCTCATGACTTCAACCAACTGATCAAACGGCGTGGACATCCTCCTCAACCCTCCCTCAGCCATCCGCTCGTGCACCGCGCCAATCAGCGGAAACCAGGCGCGTTCGTCCATTCGACGCACGGCGTCCGGTCTTCATCAGTCTAATTCTCCATGCCTTCATTCGTGTCCGGTGTTTCACACATGGCTTCTTAATGCGTTGCACATCCTGTCAGCCATTATACCGTGTTCAAGACTGGTCACAATATCCCGGAATTGCTTGCAAAGACCACAACCCTGTGATAGTCTGATCTTGCATCTTTCGACTGAAATTCCCTTGACTACGGTGTGTGTACGTCATCATGGTTGATGAATCCCCGTTTACCGTCCGAGACCGTCGTCGCAGTCAAGAAGAGCCCACCCCATCGCATCCGCCACACTCCCCCCCTCCCCCCGCTTCGCCACCACCATCATCCGCGCGCGTTCAGACGGATCATGATCACGAAAATCGGCATCCTTCTCCCCAACCCGCCACGCTGTCCGAATTGATCCTGAGCCTCGGGACCTCCGCGTTCGCCGCGCTGGGCGTCCGGCCCGCCACAGGGGAACCGACGGGTGCCGGCGCTTCGGCCGATCAACTGCCGCACGATCTGGAACAAGCCCGCCATCTGATCGATCTGCTGGGCGTTCTGGAACAGAAAACCGCCGGAAACCTTACTTCTGATGAACAACAACTGCTTCAGCAGTTGCTCTATACCCTTCGCCTGACGTTTGTGGAACAGAATCGCTCTGGGCCCCCTGCGTCGCACGGGGGCGTACGGTGACGCCGGGCGAACCGTCTCCGCCGACCGACACGGCTCTCCCTCCCGCCCCCCCCGTTGCTCCCCCCCCGTCGCCTCGACGACGCGCTGTTCGATGGGTCATTGGTCTCGTGGGGGCCGCAGCGCTTCTGATGCTCGGCCTCGTGGTTGCGCAGGCCAGGCTCACCCAGATCGCAAGCCGCTCGATCCAGACGGCATTGAGCGACGCGCTGAATCTTCCCGTCAGTCTGCAGGATTTGACGATCCAATGGTTTCCATCGGCCGTCATCCTGCACCAGGTACGGATCGGCAGCCCCGACGCCGATCCGTCGCCATTGTTGACGGTCAGCACGGTTCAGGTCCGATTCAGCCTCCTCTCGCTGCTGGCCGACCATATCATCATCCATCACATTGCGGTCGACTCCCCGACGCTGGAATTGAATCCCGTCCGGCTGGAGTATGTCGTCCGGTCCGCCACGCCTCGCGGCGGAGCCGCTCCCATCCTGGTCCGTGAATTGACCATCCACGACGGCGCCTTCCGCTATGCCGATCCGGCCAGGCAGGTTCGCGCCGAGATTGACCAGCTCCGCGGCACCGCCGAATTTGGTCTGTTGATCAAGCGGGCCGTGATCACACTGACCAACGGCCGCGCATTGCTCGAACGCGGCGACTGGCGCCAGGTCTTCAGCTCGATTAGCGGGCGGGTCAATTGGAGTCCCGGCCACTGGGCTCTGCATCGACTGAACGTGAATGGTCCCGACAGCCGCTTCTCCCTTGACGGCACGGTCGCACTCGACGCCGCACCAGTGCTGCAACTGGACGTGGCGGCGTCCCTGCCGCTCGGCCAGCTCAAACCGTGGCTTCCGTCCGATCATCGCTGGGAGGGAACGCTGGCTGTGGAGGCGAAGATCTCCGGCCCGTGGACAGCAGGCCCGGATCCGTGGCGCTCGGCGGCGGCTCTCTCGCTTGCCGGCCACACAGATATTGATCGCTTGGCGGTTGATGACCAGCCGTTCGGCACCGCGACGGCGCTCTGGCAGTGGCGCCAGGGCCATTTGACGCTGACACGCGTGACCGGCGCGGTATTGAGCGGGACCGTTGACGGCCATGCGACCGCTTCGTTCTCACCGTCTCACCCCGCCATCGATGCCACGGTCAACTTCTCCAAGCTGCAGGCGGGACCACCGTTACGCCGCTTCGTGGCCTCACTGGCCGATCTGCCTGACGCGCAGGTCAGTGGGCATCTGGCCGTGCGCGGGGATGGATGGACGCTCTCCCGTTTGAGCGGTGAAGGGCGGGTGACGATTGCGACTTCCGCATCCAGCCGTCCGACCCAAGCCCCGTCCAACGCCCCGTCTCCGCTGCGCGAGGCGCTGCGACGACTTGCCCAGATCACCGCGGATGCGCGATGGCAGGGCGAGCAGATCACCATTCATCGCCTCGAACTCGTCAGCTGGCACGAGAATCAGCTGTCGGTGCAGGGAACCCTTGCCATTCGCGGTTCGATGACGTTAACAGGCGCGTGGCAATTTGCCGATCTGAGCGAACTTAGCGATTGGGCCGCATCGGCCGGTTTCGTCAATCAGGAGAGGTGGACGGGCACCGCCGCAGGCACTGCCGCCGTCACTGGAACCTGGAATCAGCCTCGCCTGGCCGGTTCGTTGACAGTCCGGGGGCTCGGGCACTTCGGCGACTCGATCGAAGAAGGCGGTACGGCCTTCACGTATGACGCCGACACGTTCACCTGGAAGGACGGCCACCTTCGTCAAGGCGGCGGTACCGCCGACTTCAGCGGAGCGATAACGTTCCCGCCGACGCCGCCTCGCACGCCCCTCCCCCGCCGGCCCGAGGCCGCACCATCGCGTTTTCACGCCTCGATCGCCGTCACCAACGGCGAATTGGGACGAATCCTTCGTTTCTTTGACGTGACCATTCCCATCGATGGCCGGGCAAGCGGCACGTTCACGCTGGCGGGGACATCCGAAGCGTTTCATCTGCGCGGTCCGGTCCATGTCACGGATGGCCGACTGTACGGACAACCGATCAGCCGCGGCGATGCAAC
Organism: Nitrospiria bacterium; assembly: GCA_035499635.1. Classification (GTDB taxonomy): domain Bacteria; phylum Nitrospirota; class Nitrospiria; order JACQCE01; family JACQCE01; genus JACQCE01. Next base: position 5,715 of record DATJYI010000170.1, read on the forward strand.
TATGGACCTGACCCAGGATGGCATCGCCTTCCCGCGCGTGGTCCTCGCCGAGGACAAGGGAACCCTGCATGGTTCTGGCCGGATCGGGTTTGACGACACATTTCAGTCGACGCTCCGCGTGGAGCGGCTGCCGCTGGAATCGCTGCGATGGCTGCACACCGCCGCGCCACTAGTGAAGGGAGTGCTCTCCGGACAACTCTCCGGTGCCGGCTCATGGCAGCAACCACGGGTGGACTGCCAGGTGGCACTGAGCGAGCTGGCCGTCGGAAACTCCTCGCTGGGCCGCGGCACGGCCACGGCGCGGCTGACCGGGACGCAGCTCGACGTGACTGCCGCGCTGGACGATCCAAGGTTGAGCGCGGAGGGCACTGTGCAGTTGCGTGACACGGTCCCCGCCACGGTGCGGTGGCACGTCACCCGGTTTCCTATCGTCTTGCTCCTGCGGCCCTTCATTCCCGCCTGGCCCGAGCAAATCTCCCTGACCGCCTCGGGAGAGGGCGAGCTGAGCGGCCATGTTGTCGGTCCCTCCGATCTTCACGGTCGGCTGGCCTTCTCCACCCTGTCCGCGCAGGTCGTGGATTATTCCCTCGTCAACGACGGCCCGGTCGAACTGGAGATCAGCAAGGGACGCATTGATGTGCGTCGGGCGCGGTTAACCGGCACGGGCACCAGCTTGGCCGCGGAGGGCAGCCTGACGCTGTTCGTGCGATACGATCTATTTGTCCACGGCGAAGCCGATCTGACGATTCTCCATCTCTTCTTTCCCAAGATCTCGTACAGCAAAGGGAAGGGGTATCTTGCGCTGCAGATTTCTGATCAATGGCTCGCCCCCAAAATGGCCGGCGGCATCAGCCTCCAGGATGGATTGGTTCGGCTGGAGGCCATTGACGAGCCGTTCACCATCTCCTACGCCGACCTGGTGTTCGACGGACAGCAGCTGGTCCTGGACGAGCTGCGCGGCGGCATTGGCAAGGGCAACATCCAAGCTTCGGGTCGCGTCACCCTGCACGGCCTGCGCCCTGCGGATTACCGCGTCCTCTTAGAGGTCAACGATGCGGCGATCGCCCCGATCGAGGGGTTGTCCGGCGTCGTGGACGGCTCGCTCTGGCTGCAGGGAGAGTTGGCCGGCGGCCAGTCCGACGGAGGCGGCCGCCATCTGCTCAAAGGCGATCTGCAATTGGTCCGGGCCACTTATTCGAAACGGATCGATTTGAAAACGCTGCTCAGCAGCCAGCCCGGCTTCTCCTCGGTCACGCTCTCGCTCCCAGCTTTTTTGAACAGCCTGGCCCTGCAAGTGCATCTGTGGGGACACCAATCCATCTGGATCAGGAACAACATCGCAACCGTTCCGCTTGATATTGACCTCGAAGCGCGGGGTACCGTGGAACACCCCATCATTGTGGGGCGTATTTTCACCACCGGCGGAACCTTCATGTTCCAACACCTTCCGTTCCAAGTGTCACAAGGCTCGATCGATTTTCTAGATCCGAAACAGACACGGGCCGCGATCGATCTGAAAGCCAGCACCAAAATCAGGGAATACGAAATTGATCTGGCGTTGTCGGGCAGGGCCGATCGCCTCGATCTTGAGCTGTCGTCGGATCCGGTCCTCAGCCAGGCCGACATCCTGTCGGTCCTGACGGTCGGCCGCACCTCGGAGGAGGTCAGCACAGCCGGCGCCGGCAGCGTCGCCACCAGCGAGGCCGCGTCCCTGCTGGTCAACGAATTACTTGAGGAACCCGTGCAACAAATCGGCGTCGATTATTTCCAAATCGATACGGCTATCAACCGCTCGGGCCAGGTGGTGGGTCCGCAGTTGACGGTCGGCAAATCGCT
>DATJYI010000171.1:0-9117 GCA_035499635.1 Nitrospiria bacterium
AAAAACCTATGAAACCGTACATATCCATCCAGTTGAGCGGAATGTTCGTGGCCACCATTTTGATGGCTGCGGCTTCCGTGAAAGCCCAGCAAACCACCGGCGATCCCGGTTCTCCCAGCGCCGCCACCACCATCAGCGGAAATCAACTCCCGGCGCCCGACCCGAAATTCGGCGGCGTGATCAAGAATGACGCGTTGCAGTCCAAGCCCTGGTGGGCGCCGCGCGTCGTGCCGCCCAAGGGGGCGCCGAACATCCTGCTGATCATGACCGACGACGCCGGTTTTGGTGTCCCGAGCACCTTCGGCGGCGTCATCCCGACGCCGACCATGGACCGCGTCGCAAAGAACGGCCTCCGCTACACCCGCGTCTTCTCCACCGCGCTCTGCTCGCCGACGCGCGCCGCCTTGATCACCGGCCGCAACCATCACTCGGCCGGTTTCGGCGTGATCTCGGAACAGGCGACCGGCTTTCCCGGCTATAACAGCATCATTCCAAAAGACAAAGCCACGATCGGGCGGATCCTGCTCGAAAACGGCTACGCCACCTCCTGGTTCGGCAAAGACCACAACACGCCGGCCTTCGAGGCCAGCCAGGTCGGCCCGTTCGACCAGTGGCCGAGCGGCATGGGGTTCGAATACTTCTACGGCTTCGTCGGCGGCGACGCCAACCAGTGGGAGCCGAACCTCTTCCGCAACAACACGCAGATCTATCCGTTCCTCGGCAAGCCGCCCGGGACGTGGAACCTCGTCACCGCCATGGCCGACGACGCCATCGACTGGGTCACGCGGCTCAACCAGATCGATCCGGGCAAGCCGTTCTTCGTCTATTACGTGCCGGGCGCGACGCACGCGCCTCACCATCCGACGAAGGAATGGGTGGACAAGATCCACGACATGCACCTGTTTGACGACGGCTACGAGAAATTGCGCGAGCGGATCTTCGAGAATCAGAAAAAACTTGGCCTCATCCCGCAGGACACCCGGCTGGCGCCCTGGCCAAAGGAGCACTTGAAGCCCTGGGATGAGCTGTCGGCTGATGAGAAGAAGCTGTATATCAAGCAGGTTGAAATCTTCGCCGCCTACTCGGCCTACGACGACCACGAGATCGGGCGCGTGATCCAGGCGGTCGACGACATCGGCAAGCTCGACAACACGCTCGTCATCTACATCAACGGCGACAACGGAACCAGCGCCGAGGGCGGTCCGATTGGCACGCCCAATGAAGTCGCCTTCTTCAACGGCGTCCCGGTTTCGGTCGAGGATCAGCTTAAATATTTCTATGACGTCTGGGGCACCGACAAGACCTACAACCACATGTCGGCCGGCTGGTCGTGGGCCTTTGACACGCCCTTCGACTGGTTCAAGCAGAACGCCTCACGGCTGGGAGGCACCAACCAGAACATGGTCGTGTCGTGGCCGGCTCGAATCACGGACAAGGGCGGCCTGCGCCAGCAGTTCACGCACGTCATTGACGTGGTGCCCACGATCCTCGAGGAGACCAGGATCCATGCGCCCGAATATGTGGACGGGATCAAGCAGGCGCCGGTCGAAGGCACCAGCTTCGCCTACACTTTCGACAAGAAGAACGCCAACGCTCCATCGCGCCACCACACGCAGTATTTCGAGATGATGGGCCAGTGGGCGGTCTATCACGACGGCTGGATCCTGAGCACCAAGGTCAATCGCGCCCCCTGGGAAGCCTTCGGTCCGGCCAACACGGATCCGCTGAACAATCAGGTGCTGCAACTGTACGACCTGACCAAGGACTTCAGCCAATCGCAGGACATCGCGGCCAAGTACCCGCAGAAGGTCAAGGAGATGAAGCAGCTGTTCATTGCGGAGGCCAAGAAATACCAGGTCTTCCCGCTGGATGCGTCGGTGGCGGCCCGCATCGTCGCGCCGAGGCCGAATATCACCGCCGGCCGTACGGAGTTCGTCTACACGCGGCCGATGACCGGGTTGCCGCAGGGAGATTCGCCGATGCTGCTGGATTCGTCCTACACGATCACGGCCGATCTCGACGTGCCGCAGGGCGGCGCCGAAGGGATGATCCTGACCTCGGGCGGCCGGTTTGCCGGCTACGGCTTCTACCTCCTCAAGGGGAAACCGGTCTTCCTGTGGAATCTGCTTGATCTTGAACGGATCAAATGGGAGGGGTCCGAATCGCTGACGCCCGGTAAACATACCGTCGAGTTCGATTTCAAATACGACGGTCTGGGCATCGGAACGCTGGCGTTCAACAATTTCAGCGGTCTCGGCCGGCCCGGCACCGGAACCCTGAAGGTGGACGGCAAGGCGGTCGACACCAGGGAGATGAAGCGGACCTTGCCGATGATCCTGCAATGGGATGAAAGCTTCGACATCGGCTCGGACACGCTGACGGGTGTGAACGACGCGGACTACCAGCCGCCGTTCCCGCTGACCGCCAAGCTCAACAAGCTGACGATCAAGGTGGACCGTCCGACGTTGTCGCCCGACGATATTAAAAAGCTCGAAGCGGCGATGCGGAACAACAAGATGAGCGAGTAACGGCAATGAACGGACGGACAATCGGTCGTGCAGCGCGCGTGCCGCATGCAATGCGGCCCGCGTAGTCCCGGTCGAATTTAGCTAGGGAGGAACACGCTGGAATGAAAACAACACGCGCCATTCTGTTCATCGGTTTGCTGTCATTGGCAGTCCCAGTCCGGGCTGCGGACGTCCAGACCACCGGCGTCATCGGTTCGCCCGGCGCCACGACCACCATAGACGGGAAACAGCTCCCGCCCCCCGATCCGAAATTCGGCGGGGTGATCAAGGAAAAAGCCTCCGAGTCGACGCCCTGGTGGGCGCCGCGCGTCGTGCCGCCCAAGGGCGCGCCCAACGTGCTGCTCATCATGACGGATGACCAGGGTTTCGGCGCGCCCGGCACCTTCGGCGGCCTCATCCCGACGCCCGCCATGGATCGCATCGCGCAGAACGGCCTGCGCTATACGAACTTCCATTCAACGTCACTCTGCTCACCGACGCGGGCGGCGCTGATCACGGGCCGCAACCATCACTCTGTCGGGTTCGGGGTGGTCGGCGAAATCTCGACGGGCTTCCCGGGTTACGACTCGATCATCCCGATCGAGAAAGGCACCATCGGCACCATCCTGAAGGAGAACGGGTACGCCACGTCGTGGTTCGGCAAGGACCACAACACGCCCTCGTATCAGTCGAGCCAGGCGGGGCCGTTCAATCAATGGCCCAACGGCATGGGCTTCGATTATTTTTACGGCTTCGTCGGTGGGGACGCCAGTCAGTGGCAACCGAACCTGTTCCGCAACACGACGGCCATTTACCCCTTCCAGGGCCATCCCGACTGGAATCTGGAGACGGCGATGGCCGACGATGCCATCCAGCATATCAAGCAGCTCAAGGAGATCGCTCCGGGCAAGCCCTGGTTCGTCTATTACGTGCCGGGCGCCACCCATGCGCCGCATCATCCGACACCGGAGTGGATCAAGAAGATCAGCGACATGCATCTCTTCGACGGGGGCTGGAACAAGGTGCGTGAAACGATCTTCGCCAACCAGAAGCGGCTGGGCATCATGCCTCCGAACGCCCAGCTGACCCCCTGGCCAAAGGAACTGCCGGAATGGGATTCCCTGGGTGTGTTGGAGAAGAAGCTCTTCATCAGGCAGATGGACGTCTATGGGGCCTACCTGGCCTACGCCGACCATGAGATCGGACGGGTCATCCAGGAGGTCGAAGACCTCGGCGAGCTCGACAACACCCTGATCATCTACATCGGCGGCGACAACGGCGCGAGCGCCGAAGGCATGCTCAACGGCACGCCGAATGAGTTCACCACGTTCAATGGCGTCGCCGTGCCGGTCAAGGCGCAGTACCTCTGGTACCCGTTCTGGGGGTCCGACAAGACCTTTCCGCACTATGCGGCGGAATGGGCGTGGGCGATGGACACGCCGTTCAAGTGGGTGAAGCAGGTGCCGTCGCACTTCGGCGGAACGGCCCAGGGCGTGGTCATGTCATGGCCCGGCCACATCACGGACGCGGGCGGCATCCGCCGCCAGTTCAGCCATGTTATCGACATCGTGCCGACCATCCTTGAAGCGGCCGGCATCCCGGCGCCCGAGACGATCAACGGCATCAAGCAGGACCCCATCGAAGGCGTGAGCATGGTCTACACGTGGGACAAGGCGAACGCCGACGCGCCCAGCCGGCACTCCACGCAATACTTCGAGATGCTCGGCAATCGCGCCATTTATCAGGACGGGTGGGTGGCGGCCACGACGCCGGCGACGCTCCCGTGGGAGCTGAGCACCAAGCCGCCTCCGGATGTGATCACCGGGTACAACTGGGAGCTGTATAACGTCAAGGAGGACCCCACCGAGTACAACGACCTCGCCGCCAAGATGCCGGAGAAGCTCAAGCAGATGCAGGCCCTCTTCTATTCCGAGGCGAAAAAGTACAACGTCCTGCCGCTCGACAACACGACGCTCAAACGCTGGAATACGCCGCGCCCCAGTCTGACGGCGGGACAGACGGTCTTCACCTATTCGGGCGAATTGACCGGCACGCCGGCCAGCGCCGCGCCGAGCATTCTGAACAAGTCCTACACTATCACGGCCGAGGTCACGATCCCCAAGGGCGGCGCGGAGGGGATGATCGTGACCGCGGGCGGCCGCTTCGGCGGCTATGGTCTGTACCTGAGCCACAGTTTCAACTGGTGGTTCAAGGCGGGCTTCTTCCGGAATCTGGGCCTGGGAGTCCTGGTATTCGGATTGCTGCTTGTCTGGCGCGGGCAGAGAAAAAACTGGTCACGCCTGACCATGAAACTGAGCTACCTGGTGGTCATACTCGCTTCATTGCAGGTGGTCGCGGTCTTGACCACTCGCGTGGTGGCCATCGGCCGGGGCAAGCCGGTCTTCATCTACAACCTGCTCAACCTCAAGCGCACGACGTGGTCCGGGCCCGCGTTGAGCGCCGGAAAGCACACCATCATCTTCGACTACAAGTCCGACGGTCCAGGCCTGGGCAAGGGAGGGACGGGCGTGCTCTCCGTGGACGGCAAGGAAGTGGCCGAACATTCCATGGAACACGGCACCCCGATCACGTTCCCGGAAGACGAAACGTTCGACGTCGGCCGGGACACGCGCACCGGCGTCGCGATGCTGAAGTATCGTTACGAGGTGCCGTTCGCGTTCACCGGCACGATCGACAAGCTGACCTTCAATCTCAAACCGGAGACCGAGGCGGCGCCGGAGTCAGGCGCAGAACTGGGTCCAACACCGGCACCGGAGCCCGATCCAATCGACACGACGGAGCGCTAGCGGCTTCTCCTCATGGTGAAGAGGTCGCCAGCGCGAAAGTATGGGTGAGATTCGGGCAATGAAAAGGGTGTTGATGTGCGCCGCGATCAGTGAGGCCGCGACCGGTGCGGCGTTGCTGGTTGTTCCCTCGCTCGTCGGGCGGTTGCTGCTCGGTGAGGAACTGACCGGCATCGCCATGCCGGTTGCTCGCGTGGCCGGCATCGCCCTGATCGCGTTGGGGATCGCCTGCTGGCCGGGCCCGCCGCGGGTCGCCATGGTGATCTACAGCGGGGCCGTCACGTTGTATCTCGCCTACCTCGGCTTCGCCGGCGGGATGACCGGTCCGCTCCTGTGGCCGGCGGTCGTCCTGCACGTGATTCTGACGGCGCTGTTGGCTCGGGCGTCACCGCGCGACATGGAGTCGACACCATCGACGAGATGAGGCTGTTGGAGGGGCGGCGCGGATCAAGGCGCGGGCCTGATCGCAGCACCTGAAGAGATCAAGAAACTCGAAGTGACACGGTGAAACGACGCGACGGCTGAAGAAGAGGGAAACCGTACGTTCATCCAGGAGAAGAACAGATGAAGATGAGGAGAATGATCAACACCGCGAGGACGGCGGCAGCCGCAATCTGCCTTCTGCTCGGCATGGCGGGCTGTTCGCTCTTTTCCAATGATGTGGTGAGCGGCACGCTCGGCCAGAACGTCGTCTCCGTCACGGCGAAGGTGAAGGCGGTCGATCTGGAGACGCGCACCGTGACGTTGGAGCGTGCCGACGGCTCGACGGTCCAGATTCACGCCGGCGACCAGGTGCGCAATCTGCCGCAGGTCCACGTGGGCGATGACGTCACGGTTACCTACTACCAGTCATTGGCCTATGACGTGACGAAAGCCGGCGAAGGCGCGCCGGGCGTCACGACGGCCGAGGCGCTGGCGCGGGCCAAGCCAGGCGAAAAGCCGGCCGGCGCCGTGGGGCGGATCATCACGATCACCGCCACGATCACGGCGATTGATAAAGCGGCCCAAACGGTCACGTTGAAGGGGCCGCAAGGAAATATGCTAACCGTCAAGGCCCGCGATCCGAAGAAGCTGGATAAGGTGGCGGTCGGCGATCTGGTGAATATTACCTACACCGAAGCGGTGGCGATCCTGGTGGAGGAGCCGAAGAAATAAATGAGGCCATCAAACTGAACGAAGCGAATTCTTGCGTGAGGGGGATGGAGTGCAGCGTGATGACTGGACGCCTGCTGATAGGGTTCGTATCCATTGCGGCGATGACCATGGCGATGGGGGCAGTTGCTGACATTGCGATGGCAGAGCAGAAGCCGCTCGGCAAGATGACCGGCGAAGATTTTCTGGGCCTTGACGAAGTTATTCAACCCAAGGCGGCCTACTGGGCCGTGGCCTACGGCCAGGGCGGCAAACCGGAAGCGGCAGTCCTGGATGTCGATGCGACCGAGCAGTTGGTGCCGGTCATCATCGAAGAGTGCAAAAAGGCCCGAAGGAGTCCTTCTGGAAGAAGGTGAAGACCAAGGTCAAGAAGCTCACCCAAAAGATGTAACGATCGGATTGTGACGGCGACCTCTTCCGGAACAGCCACAGTGGTGGCGGCAGCGGCGGCACGGCTGGCTGGGCAAACCGGTTCGACGGCCCACAAGTGGTGGCACTTGGGAAAACCGCTTTAGAGTGGACTGGAGCGCCGGCGAAGGCCGCTCCTTCGGCAACGGAAGATGGGGTGACCGGTTCTCGAGCTCAGGCTTCGCCGACCGCTTCGGCGTCTTCGGCGGAGGTTTTGGCGGCATCCGGCGCTGAGGCATGACGTCGAACGGTCAATCGTGTCGACAACGAAACGGAGACTTCGAGACAAGAAACGTTGTGTTTATGTTCTGCGGTGGACGAAAGACGAGCGATCGGTGATGGCGTATTCCACGTCATCCTCAGAGAGCGCGTACAAGGAGTTGTCAATGAAAACCGCTCAATCCATTGTGGCCTTCACGGTCCTTTTGGCAATTACAGCCTGTGCGCCGACCAGCGTGGAGGTCACCGGCGAGGTGAGCGGCCAGCTGCCAAAACCGGACCGCATCCTGGTCTATGACTTTGCCGTGACGCCCGATGAGGTCAAGCTCGACAGCGGGCTGGAAGCTGACGTCAAGTCCGATATCGAGCATACGACCAGCGCCTCGGCGCGCAGCGCCCAGGAAGTCAAGATCGGCCATGCGGTGGCCAATGCCATTTCGGACGAGCTCGTGAAGGCGATCCAGGGGTATGGATTTCCTGCTGAACGGGGCCTGGGTTTGCCGGCTCCCAGCGGCGGCCACACCTACCTGGTCAAGGGGCAGTTGTTCTCGATCGACGAGGGCAACAGCACGGAGCGGGTCGTGATCGGTCTGGGCGCGGGGCGGAACAGCGTGCAGGCGAGAGTGCAGTTCTACGAACTGACGCCGGAGGGGTTGAGCAAGGTGGAGTCGATGCGCGGCGAGGCCAAGGGCATGGCGCAGCCGGGGATGGCCGAAACGATGGGCGTCGGCGCAATCGCCGGCCATCTCCTGGTCTCCACGCTGGTAAGCGGTGCCCTGACGGCCGGCAACGAGTTGAGTTGGGGATCGGTCAATGCGGACAGCAAACGGCTGGCCAAGGCTGTGGCGGCCGATTTGGAGAAATATTTCATCTCCCAGGGATGGCTCCATTCGATGCCGCAATGAGCACGCGGGGAAGGGATTGGGAGCATCCGCTGGCTTCGTTCACAGGAGGTGACAGATGCTGATCCGGAGCGTTTATGTCGCAGTGGCTGCGGTTGTGGTCACGCTGGTGGTGACCGGCTGCGTCAGCCAGACGCAATTTCTGAACAACCACCAGGAGTCGGCGCTTGAAACGGCATTGACCCGCGCAAAATTCGAGATGAACTGCCAGGAAGCCACCGGGACGGTGCTCTCGAGGGAAGTCGTCCAGCCGGGGGTCGTGGCTCCGGTCGGGGCCGGGATCTGGCGGGCCGAATACACGATCGGCGTGTCGGGCTGCAACCAGCGGCATACCTATGTCGTTGTTTGTCCGGACGGCGGCGAGGGTTGTTTCGCGGCCGGCCCAGGGAGGTTTATGCAGGAATGAGACGTACGCACACAAATAAAACTGGACGGGTTGCGAAGCGACCGGTTGTCCTCATCGTGACGATTGTGATTCTTTTCGTGGCGGTCGCCGGTGGCTGGGTGTGGCACGTGACCCAGCGGCCGGCGCCACAGGCTTCAATGGCGATGCCGGTAGCGATGACGGCCTCCGCCAAAAGCGGTTTTCAACCGACTGTTCCGAACGCCACCCAGCCGCCCGGCCCCGCACCCGCCGGCATGGTCTGGATCCCCGGCGGGGAATTTTCAATGGGCGCCGCCGATCCTGTCGGAGCGGACATGAACGATGTGGGGATGCACGCGACGGATGATTCCCGTCCCATCCATCGCGTCTATGTCGACGGTTTCTGGCTGGACAAGACCGACGTCACCAACGAGCAGTTCGAACGATTCGTGAAAGCGACTGGCTACATCACGGTGGCCGAACGGACGCCGACCAAGGAGGAGTTCCCCGACGCCCCGCCGGAGAATCTGGTGGCGGGGTCGGTTGTCTTCTCGCCCCCCGATCACCCCGTGCCGCTGAACGACCATCTGCAATGGTGGTCGTACGTGCACGGGGCAAATTGGCGTCACCCGCTTGGTCCGAAGAGTTCGATCAAGGGAAAAGGAAACTACCCGGTTGTGCAGGTCGCCTATGAAGACGCACTCGCCTACGCGAAATGGGCCGGCAAACGGCTGCCCACCGAGGCGGAGTTTGAATTTGCC
>DATJYI010000172.1:0-5903 GCA_035499635.1 Nitrospiria bacterium
GCGGGAGGCGCGGAGAGTTGGAAGTCGCGGTTTCTGGCCGCCGGTGGGACGGAAAGCCTGAGGATGTCTGAAGCTGACCATCCTCAGGGAATGGTCAGCAAGTTCCGAAGGCAGCGGTAGGGGGGATAGTGGTGCGCCGGAGCGTCCCGGCCGCGAGGGTGCCGCTCCTGACCGCGCCTTCTCCGTACCGACGCTTGCCCTGAGGGATTTAACCGAAGGGAACTGGTCCGGTCCGATCCTGCTCCCATCCCGCCGGAGCGTCCGGGCCGCGGGGAGTCCGCCCCTGACCGCAGGGCTCCTTTTCTTGACAGCAATCGGCTTTGTGGTTCAATTAACACAGACTCGAGGCTTGATCCATGCCCCACAACCACACGCGCAAGAAGACTAAGGCGCGCATCCTGCTCATCGACGACAACCGCGGGCAGGCGGACGAAATCCGGAAACATCTGGATCTGCTGGAGTACGAAATGCTGTGGGCCCATGACGGCGTCAACGGCCTGAAGCTGATCAACACCGAATCACCCGACGTCGTCGTGCTCGATATGGCCCTGCCCGACATCGACCCCCACGAGGTCTGCCGCTGGATCAAAATGCAGGGGCGGGGCGTACCCGTCATCATGTTGACGGTCAAGGGGGAGGCCGGCGAGCGTGTCCTGGGGCTGCACACCGGCGCGGACGACTACCTGCCCAAGCCCTTCACCTGGGAGGAGCTGAACGCCCGCATCTACGCCAGCCTGCGGACGCGCAACATTCAGGAGGAACTCCGGGGCAAAAACCAGCAGCTCGAAGAGCTCTTGCACCAGGTCGAGAAAATGGCGATCACCGATGCGCTCACCGGGCTGTACAATCGCCGGCGGTTTCTGGAGACGCTCCAGAAAGAATATCACCGCGCGCTCCGTTACAATATCCCGATGAGCTGTCTCTTGATCGATCTGGATCAGTTCAAGACGGTCAATGACACCCACGGGCATGAGACGGGTAATGCCGTCTTGAGCGAAATGGGCGCGCTGCTGCTCAAGACCTTTCGGGACATCGACACGATCGCCCGATACGGCGGCGAGGAATTCACCGCGATTCTGCCGGAGACGGACCGGACCGCCGCCGCCAAGGCCGCCAATCGGCTGCTGACCGCCGTGTCGGCCCATCCCTTCACCGGGAAATCGACCCCGTTGCACATGACGGTCAGCGTCGGCATCTCGGCCATTCCGGACGAGGCGGTCACGTCGCCCGACCAGTTGGTTCAGGCTGCCGACTTCGCGCTCTACGTCGCCAAGCAGGCCGGACGCAACCGGATCGAAGTCTGCGACAGCCTCGCGCAGTACACCAGATCCGCCTCATCCCGTGGCGCCGCCAGGGATTAAGAGGCCGGCGGGACCGCGCGGTTCCCGATCCGTTCCTTCAGCAGTCCTTCCAGATTGATCAGCGCCGCCTTGCCCGACTGCTCGACCACGCCGGCGAAGAGGCTCTCATCGGCGTAGAGCTGGGCCACCGACGTGCCGCGCTCGGTCGCCTCCTTCCAGGCCGCCTTGTCCCACGCGGCCATGCAGGCTTTGGCGATCAGCCCGCTGAGCGGCTTCGGGTTGTAGAGCATCTTCCGGATCGCCAGCGGATTCATCGAGAGCGGATTGTAGCCCTGATAGAGATAGCCCTCGTCCAGGAGCCGCTGCTCGAAATCGGTGTGGGGCTGCACGCCGAGGAAGAAGAGCATGGGGCAGACCCGCGACTCGCCCATGATCGCGGCGATTTTTTTATAGGACGCGACGCTCTCCATCAGCCCCGCCTCCGAATCGCCCGGTGAATTGAGCGAGTAGTTCAGGATCAATTTCCCCTTGAAGCCGGCTTCCTTCAGATAGCGGCAGCCGTCGTAGAGCTTGTCGAGGCTGAAGCCCATGTGGAGCGAATTGATCACAGCCTGCGAGCCGGAGGTGATCGAGACCTCCAGATCGCCCAGCCCCGACCGGACCATCAGATCGGCCAGCTGCGGAGTGATCAGGCTGGTGCGGATGTAGCCGGACCATTCAATGTCCAGTCGCCGACTGATGATCTGTTCCATGATGTCGATGCATTGCGGGAACGACTCCTTGCCGGTGAAAAACTGCGCGTCGGTGAACCAGAAGCGGCGCGCCCCCCACCGGCGATAGAACTGTTCCAGGTCGCCGACGACCGCCGAGGCGGGGCGGTAGCGGACCTTCTTCCCCTCCAGATAGGGATATTCGCAGAAGCTGCAGTCGTAGGGGCAGCCGCGCTTGGTCTGCACGCCGATGAATTCGCCGTGATAGGCCGCGTGCTGCGGGAAGATCGTCTCAAGGTAGGGCAGGTCGACCGCGAATGAGTCAAGCGGCAGGTAGGCCCCCTTGGTCCCGTGCCGGACCTCGCCCCGGTCGACGCAAACGATCCGTTCATCGACCAGCGGCTTGCCCTCGACGGTTTTAAGCACCGCCTCCTCCCCCTCGCCCAGCACGCCGACCGTCCCCAGCGGCAGCCGGCGGATCAGCTGATCGGCGAAGACGCCGAAGGCGCCGCCGCCGATCATCAGCTTCGCCTCCGGCAGCCGGCGCCGGACCTGCCAGGGATAGGAGAGGCAGTCCTGAATGTTGCGGTAATAATGCCAGAGGTAGCCGAGCCCCTTGATCGAGGCAGTCAGCTTTTTGATCGGGTTGGGGGAGTAGTAGAAGTTGAAGGCGTATTTGAGCGACGGGTCGCCTTCGTGGGGCGCGAAGATCTGGATGTCGCGCCAGGAAAAACAGACCAGCCCCGGTTTCTGCTCTTTGAGCGCCGCATCCAGCGCCGCGTGCCGCTCTCCGGCCGGGATCAATGACAGGTCGAGCAGCCGCTGGCGGATCTCGGGATGACGGGCATGGATGAACGTGGCCAGATAGGTCGGACCGACCGGATAGATTCTTCTGGCCGGCAGCCAAACGTAGAGGATGGAGTCGATCATGACGAACGACTCCCGATCAGCACGGAAGGTTCTTCCTTGCCTCTCCCCCTTGGCGGGGGAGAAGTTGGAGAGGCGGAGGTCGTATCGACCGGTCTGACGCCGACGTGGATCGCGACAATGCCACCCGCGAGGTTCGTATAGCGCACCGGCGAGAAGCCGGCCGCTTCGATCATGGCGGCGAGCCGGGCCTGATCGGGGAATTCCCGGATCGAGGCGGGCAGATAACGGTAGACGCCGGTCCGGTCGCGCGCCACCGTCGTGCCGATCAAGGGGAGCAGCGTTGAAGAGTAAAAGCCGTAACACCGGCGCAGCCAGCCGGAGACGGGCCGGGAAAATTCGAGACAGACTAAACGGCCGCCAGGAATCAGCACGCGGAAAATCTCAGCAAAGGCGCGATCGGGATGATCGACGTTTCGGATGCCGAAGGCGACCGTGACGGCGTCCACGCTCCGATCGGCGAGCTGGATCGATTCGGCGTGCCCCTGAATGAACCGTACCCGTTGATCCAGCCCCAGCCGTCCTGCCCGCCTCCGGCCGACCTCGAGCATCGCGCGGTTTAAATCGGAGGCGATGACCAGACCGTTCCCGCCCACCCGGCGGGCCGCCAGGAAGGCGAGGTCGCCCGTCCCCGCGCAGAGATCGAGCAGCCGGTCACCGGGTTTCAGCGCGGCGGCATCAATCGCCGCCCGTTTCCAGCGATGGTGCAACCCGAAGGAGAGCAGGGTGTTGTTCAGATCGTAGCGTGGGGCGATGGCGGAGAACATCGCCTGCACCTGCCGCTCCCGCCCCGGCCCGCCGGCTTGAAACGTCGTCGCCATGACCCGCCCATTCCAGCACGCGGTATAGAGTGAAGTCAAGGTATGGGCGTCGGCGATCAGAAAATGGCGCGGAGCAGGCCGATCGCCGCGCCTCCGGCGATCAGCCAGGTGGGGTTGAGCTTGAAGCGGACCAGCAGGCCGAGCGAGGCGAGCGCGATGACGGCCGTCAGCGGATCGGTCAACGACACACGCCCCAGCTGCCAGGTGACGGCGGCCATCAGCCCCAGCGACGCCGCGTTGACGCCGTCGAGCGCGCCGCCGATCCAGGTTGAGGTGCGCAGCCTGGGGATCAGCCGGTTGGTCAGGGCGACGAAGACGAACGAGGGGAAAAAGATGGCCGCCGTCGCCAGTCCTGCACCCGGAAAGCCGCCGAGTACATAACCGATGAAGGTCGCGGTCGTCAAGAGGGGACCGGGCGTGACCTGCCCGACGGCGACGGCGTCGAGGAGCTGATGGTCGGTGAGCCAGCCCAAGCGGACGACGAAATCAGCGCGCAGAAAGGCCAGCAGGACGTAGCCGCTGCCGTAGAGGACGGCGCCGATTTTCAGCAGGGTGAGCGCGAAGAGCGGCAGACTGAACAAGACGGCCGTTGCGGCCGCGGCCGATCCGGTGGTCGTTCCAATCAACGGCGGCGCAAGCCATAATCCCACGGCGGGCTTCCGCCAGCGTCGAAAGTTTTCGCCGACCATCACCGCCAGTCCCCCCGCGAAGAGCAGGGCGATCTCGTTAACGCCCAGGAAGGACAGGATGAGCACGGCGAGCCCGACCGCGGCGACAAGCGGTCCCGTGACGGCCTTTCGCCCCAGCGCCCAGAGAGCCTGAATGATAATCGCGATGATGATGGGCTTGACGCCGTAGAGCAGCCAGCCGGCCTGGGGTGTGGAGCCGAACCGCACATAGACCCAGGCGAGCGCCGTGACGATCAGCGAGGCGGGCAGGATGAAGCAGAGGCCGCCGGCGAGCAGCCCCGGCCATCCGGCCCGCCGGAAGCCGAGATGAATCGCCATCTCGGTGGAATTGGGGCCGGGGATCAGGTTCGTCGCGCCGACCAGATCGAGAAACTCCTGATCGGTCAGCCAGCCGCGCCGCCGGACCGCCTCATCATGCATCATGGCGATGTGGGCGGCGGGGCCGCCGAAGCCGATCGTGCCGAGTTTGAGGAAGAGAGCGGCCACTTCAGTCAGGCGGGGCAGGAGCGGCAGATTCATGCGAGTGGCGATATTGCCGCTTAGCGTCGAACTTGGAAGGCTTCCCACCCGAGGAGCGCCTGTTTGCGCGCGACCCCGCCGCCATATTGGCCGAACGCGCCCGATTTGCGAATCACCCGGTGACAGGGAATCAGGTACGACACCGGATTCTGCCCCACTGCCGTGCCGACAGCCCGTGTCGCCTTCGGCTCGCCGATCCGGCGGGCGATCTCCTGATAGGAGGCGACCGCGCCGGGCGGGATCATCAGCAGCGCTTCCCAGACTTTGATCTGGAAGTTGGTGCCGTGCACGTACAGATCCAAGCGGCTGCCGCCATTCTCCGGAGGGCGGAAGATCCGCCCGGCCACCGGCCGCGTGGCTTCAGGCTGTTCCTGAAGTGTTGCGCCGCGCCAGTAGTCGCGCAGGCCGGAGACGTCGCCGTCATGGTCGCGCGGATCAATGAATGACAACCAGCAGACACCCCGCTTGGTCACGGCCAGGAGACAATCGCCGAACGGCGACGAATGCACGCCGTACCGGATCGTCAGCCCTGCGCCGAAGTGCTTGAGCTCGCCCGGCGTGACGGCGTGGATTGCGACAATCAGATCATGCAGCCGGCCCGGACCCGAGAGGCCGGCTTCATCAGCCGCGTCAAGCAGACTGGCCGACGCCCGCAGCGCCCGCTCGGCCTGACCGGCCGTCAGATACTGGATGAACCGCTTGGGGCTGATTCCCGCCCAGCGGCGGAAGAGGCGCTGAAAGTGAAACGGGCTCAAGCCCGCGCCGGCGGCGATCTCGTCAAGTGACGGCCGGCGGCGGACGTTCGCCTCGATAAAGTGAATCGCGCGTTCGATCCGGGCATAGTCCGTGGCGGGCATGGCCGCATCATAGCGTGCGAGGGGGAGGGACGCAACCCGGTTCTTGCGGCCAATGGGGATGGTCTTTCAGGAGCAAGTC
>DATJYI010000173.1:0-5894 GCA_035499635.1 Nitrospiria bacterium
ATCAACGTCGATGTGCAACGGCGGTCCCAGCCCGTCACGCTGGCCTATGAAATTCGCTAACCTGGCGATCGCGGTCCTGCTGGTGGTGGGCATGGGGCAGGGCCGGACGGCCCTGGCCGCGCTGCCGGCCGGTGCGTCGCCTGCCGCGCAGTACGTGACGATCGATTTTACCAACGTCGAGCTGCCCATTTTCATCAAGTTCATCAGCGAACTCATCGGAAAAAATTTCGTCATCGACGACAAGGTGAAGGGCAAGGTCACGATCTACTCGCCGGCGAAAATCTCCGTGCAGAAGGCCTATGCCGTCTTCGAATCGGTGTTGGAGTTGAAGGGCTACCGTGCCGTGCCCAGCGGGGAGATCATCCAGATCGTGCCGGCGAATGAAAGCGTGCCGGAACGCAATCTCTACGTCTACACGCTCGAGAACGCCGTCGCGGAGGACGTCGCCAAGTTGCTGGGCAGCCTGCAGTCCCCGCGCCTTCCGGCCGGCGTCACGCAACGCATCTCCACCACCGGGGCCCGGTTCGAGGGCCCGATCCAGGTGACGGCGGACAAGGCGACCAATTCGATTATCATCAACGCGTCGCAAAGTGATTACGACGCGCTGACCAAGGTGATCAGGCAGCTGGATGTGAAGCGGCGGCAGGTCTATGTCGAGGCCGTGATCATGGAGGTTGGTCTGGACAATCTGAAGGCCATGGGGGTGGATCTGAGCGCGCTGATCGGCTATTCCTCCTCCACCTATAACCTCGCCGTGCTCGGCGGCGTCAATCAACCGCCTGAGAATCTGTTCAACCTGGTGAACCTCCCGGCCGGCATCACGCTGCAGACGTATAACATCCGGGCGGCGCTCAACGTGCTGCAGTCTATGAATGACGTGAACATTCTCTCCACGCCGCAATTGCTGGCCAGCGACAACAAGGAGGCGGAGATCGTCGTCGGCGAGAACGTCCCGATCCCCAGCGGGCAGAACCAGACGACCGGCGGGACGATCACGACGAACATCACCCGCCAGGACGTCGGCATCACGTTGAAACTGACGCCCCATATCATTGAGGATGACGCGGTCAAGCTGGATGTCCTCCAGGAGATCACGGCCGTCGAGCAGACGGTCAGCCAGGTGCAGGGGACCACGACCGTCGGTCCGACCCTGACCAAACGGTCGGCGACGACCACCGTGATCGTCAACAACAGCCAGACGATCGTGATCGGCGGGCTCATCCGGGACAATCAGACCATTACCAGCAGCCAGTACCCCATCCTGGGCGACATTCCGATTCTGGGGTGGTTGTTCAAAACCAAAACGGTCGAGCATGTGAAGACCAATCTGATGATCTTTCTGACGCCCTACATCGTCAAGGATCAGGCGGAGCTGACGGCGCTTAGGCAGCGCAAGCAGCTGGAGTCCAGCCGGTTTCTCGATCGGGAGCATGTCACGGGCCGCGAAGAGTATAATTCCATCCTGAATCCGGAAATAGACAAGTCGGTTGTGCGGTAAGCCGTGTCGGTCGGCGTGCAAAAACGGTTGGGTGAGCTGCTCCGCGAGGTCGCCGGGCTGACGGAGGAGCGGTTGAACGAGGCGCTGACCCAACAGCGCGAAAGCGGCGCCCCCCTCGGCGAGATTCTGATCAAGCTACATTATGTGACCCGCGAGCAGTTCCTGGAGGCGCTGGCGCGCCAGTTCGATCTGCCGTTTCTCCCCGTGCTGCCCCGGACGTCGGTCAACGGTCCGCTGCTGGCCAAAATCCCGCTGTCGTTTGCCAAGCGGTACGGGCTGGTGCCGCTGGTGGAGGAGAACGGCCAGGTCCCCGTCGCCATCGCCGACCCGCTCAACCTGCACCTGATCGACGACGTCCGGCTGCTGACCGGCGCGCCGGTTACCCCCGTGCTGGCCTTGTCGGACGCGATTGAGGACGTGCTCCACGCGCAGTATGAGCAGGCCCAGGAGACGGCCGAAGAAGTCATCGGGGATCTGGACAGCGCGCGCCTGAACCAGCTGGCCGAGTCGATCGAGGAAACGACCGACCTGCTCACCGCGACCGAGGACGCGCCGATCATCCGGCTGCTCAACTCGCTGATGTTCCGTGCGGTTAAGGAGCGCGCAAGCGACATCCACATCGAGCCCTACGAACGGGAGGTGGTGGTGCGGTACCGGATCGACGGGGTGCTGCACAACGTGCTGACGCCGCCCAAACGGGTCCACTCCGCGCTGATCTCACGGGTCAAGATCATGGCGGGGCTGGACATCGCGGAACGGCGGACGCCGCAGGACGGGCGGATCGGCATCCGGATCGGGGACCGGGAAGTGGACATCCGCGTCTCGATCATTCCGGTCGCCAACGGCGAACGGGCGGTGCTACGGCTGCTCGACAAGGAACACCTGCTGCTGGATCTGGACAAGCTGGGGCTCTCGTCGACGCTCCGGCAGCGCTTCGACCAGCTCATCCGGCTGCCCCACGGCATCCTGCTGGTGACGGGTCCGACGGGCAGCGGGAAGACGACGACGCTGTACGCGGCCCTCAGCCAGATCAATTCGCCGGACAAAAACATTCTGACCATCGAGGATCCGATCGAATACCAGCTCAAGGGCATCGGCCAGATGCAGATCAATCCCAAGATCAATCTGACCTTTGCCAGCAGCCTCCGGTCGATCCTGCGCCAGGATCCGGACGTCATCCTGGTCGGTGAAATCCGCGACGCCGAGACGGCGGAAATCTCCATCCACGCGGCGCTGACGGGCCACCTGGTCTTCTCCACGCTGCACACGAACGACGCCGCCGGCGCGGTGACGCGGCTGATCGACATGGGGATCGAGCCCTTCCTGGTCGCGTCATCCGTGGTGGCCATCATGGCCCAGCGGCTGGTGCGGACGATCTGTTCCTCCTGCAAGCAGAGTTACAGCCCTGCGCCGGAAGAGCTGGCGCGCCTGGGTCTGGCCCGTTCATCGGCCGATGGCAAGGACCGTCCGATCATGCTGTCCCGCGGAGCGGGCTGCCCCGTCTGCGCGGAGAGCGGCTACCGGGGCCGTGTGGCCATTTATGAAATTCTGCTGGTGGACGACCAGATCCGCCGGTTGATCATGGCCAAGGCGGACGCCAAGGCGATCGGCGACGCCGCCGTGGCGGTGGGAATGAGAACACTGCGTGAAGACGGCATGGCGAAGGTGCTCCAGGGCGTGACCACGGCCGAAGAAGTCCTGCGGATGACGCAACAAGCGGTGTGACGCGGCAGCGGGGCGGCGCCCCCGTCGCGCGACCGTGCCGAACGACGATTCCACCAGGGTGCGATTCCGAGAGACCGCCGATCCGATGGGTGTGTACGAATACAAGGGGCTGACCCCCGATGGGCGCGCCATCAGCGGCGTCATCGATGCGGACAGTCCCCGGCTGGCCCGCTCCAAGCTGCGCAAGTCCGGCATTTTTCCGACTGACGTGCTGGAAAGCGACGGCGCCGCCGCGGCCACGGACGGCGCGGCGGCGCAGGCCGACCACCGCGCGTCCGTCCAGTTCGCCGAACGCTGGCTCCGCTGGCGTCGGACCGTCCGCCTGTCGTTGCCGGAGTTGTCGGTCATGACCCGCCAACTGAGCACGATGATCGGCGCCGGCCTACCGCTCATGGACGGGCTGACCTCCCTGATCGAACAGATCGAGCGGCAGCAGGCCCGAAAAATCTGGATCGCCGTGCGGGAAAGGGTCAAAGAGGGGGCCTCGCTGGCCGAGGCGTTGAGCGCCTATCCCGACGTCTTCTCCTCGCTCTATTTGAACATGGTCCGTTCCGGCGAGCAGAGCGGCACGCTGGCGCTGATGCTGCTGCGGCTGGCCGAGATGCTGGAATACCAGGCACGTCTCCGCAGCCGCGTGCTGGCGGCCGTGACCTATCCGGTCGTGCTGCTGATCACCAGCCTGTCGATTCTGTTCTTCCTGGTCCTCTACGTCATGCCGCAGATCGCCCAGGTTTTCACCGACATGGGTCAGGCCCTGCCGCTGCCGACGCGGATGCTGCTCGGGGGCAGCCAGTGGCTCCGCAGCTACTGGTGGGGACCGGCGCTGCTGCTGGTCGCCGGCGCGGTGTGGGCCCAACGCGCCCTGTCCACTCCGCAGGGCCGGTTGCGGCGCGACCGGTGGCTGTTGAAACTGCCGGTCTTCGGCCGCATCGCCAGCATGGTGGCGCTGTCCCGGTTCGCCCTGACCTTGAGCACGCTGCTGGCGGCGGGCATCCCGCTGCTGCGGGCGCTGGGGATCGTCAAGGGCGTGGTGGGCAACGTCGTGCTGGAAGGGGCGATCGAGGAGGCGGCGCACAACATCCGGGAGGGCGAAAGCATCGCCGGCCCCCTGCAGCGCAGCGGCCTGTTTCCGGGGTTTGTCATTCAGATGATCGCGGTCGGCGAGCGGAGCGGCGAGCTGATGCAGATGCTCAAGAAGGTGGCCGATGCCTACGACCATGAGGTGGAGACGACGGTCGGCGTGCTGACGGCGCTGCTCACGCCGGCGCTGATCCTCTTCATGGGCGGCATTGTCCTGATGATCGTGCTGTCGGTCCTGCTGCCGATTTTCGACATGAGCCAGACGGTCCACTGATGGTGCGCGCATGACCGTTGACGGGAGAGCCATGACACGACGCACGGCGCGGTACGCGGAATCGGGTTTCACGCTCATCGAGTTGATGGTGGTCATCACGATCCTGGCGCTGCTGGTGGCCCTGGTGGCGCCGAAGCTGGTCGGTCGAACCGACGAGGCCAGGGTGACGGCGGCCAAGGCGCAGTTGAAAAACATCGAGAGCGCGCTCGAGCTGTACAAACTGGATAACGGCGTCTATCCCACGACGGAACAGGGGCTGGCTGCGCTGGTCACCGAGCCGTCCACGCCGCCCCTGCCGATCAACTGGAAAAAGGGAGGCTATCTCCCCAAGGTGCCCGACGATCCCTGGAAGCGGCCCTACATCTACATCAGTCCCGGCATTCACAACCCGGACTATGATCTGCTGTCGTACGGTGCCGACGGCGAACCCGGCGGAGAGGGGACCAGCCGCGACCTCGACAGCCGGGATCTGGATTGAACCCGATACGCCCACCGCACGACAGGCTGTCTCTCCAAAGAGCTGCCGCCCCCATACCCCGGTCATTGAATCGATGCATTCCCCCTCGCCGATTCAATACCCCCGCCGGCTTCACGCTGATTGAGCTGGTCGTGGTCATGGCCCTCATGGTGCTGCTCATCGGCATCAGCTATCCGCTCCTGGAGCACTGGACGGAAAGCGCCCTTCGCAAGGCGGGCCGGCAGGTGACGGCCGAAATTGAGCGCCTCTATGAGCGCGCCGTGGTGACGCACCAGATTTACCGGCTCCATTTTGAGATCGGCAAGGAGCGGTTCCGGGCCGAGGTCCTGCAGACGGTCGACGGCGCCGAGGTCTTCGTGCCGGTGGATGACGGACTCCTGCTGCCGGACGGCGTGCAGTTTCTCGACCTGGTCACGGCGCAGGGGACCAAGGTCACCGAAGGGGAGACCGCCATCTATTTTTATCCCATCGGCCGGCAGGACGCCGTGATTCTTCACCTGGTGAAACGAGACGGCATGCAGGCAGGGGAGGTGCTGTCGCTGCTTCCCCACCCGCTCACGGGCCGCGTGACGATTGCAACCGGCGACGTGGAACCGTCGTTGGGAAACGCCTCGAATAGTTAGCGACTCCTGACGCACCAAGCCTCTGATGGTGATCAAACGGGTATAATAATCAATGGGGGGTACTGGGGGGAGATAACGTCTCCCCCCAGATCCAATCGACGGGGATTGGGGAGGAGATAGCGTCTCGGCATTGAAATCAGGGGGAGGTGCCGGTTCCTCCCCCTGATGGCCCCCATCGGCAGTACACATAATACACAGAACGTGCGTATCGCAGTG
>DATJYI010000174.1:0-6997 GCA_035499635.1 Nitrospiria bacterium
GGCGGCGTTCTTCGGGTTCGGCGGCGCCGTCGTCGCCTCCTCGACCTCGGCCTACGTGGCCGATCTGTCCGGGGGGCGGTCGATGGGCGCGGCGATGGGCGTCTTCGGCATGTGGATGGATATCGGCCATGCCAGCGGGCCGCTGGCCGCGGGGCTGCTGGTCGGCGTGTTCGGTTATCGCCCGGCGTTTGTGGCCATCGCAGTTGCGCTCCTAGCGGGGCTCAGTTTGTTTGCGGTGCTGGAGCGTGTTAAGATTTCGGGCGGGTAAAAAGAGATGGATAAGCGAACAACCAAAAAACGTCGGCAACGGGCCGAGCGTTGATTGTAGGGGCTCGCGTCGCCCCCTCCACCAGATGAACCTGGTGGAGCCTCCCCCTCACGCTCGCGTTGCTCGCTGGGCAGATACCCACAAGGGTATCTGTTTGACGCGCGAGCCGCGAGCAGAATACGTACGGCGATGGGGGCTTGTTGATTGGATGATTGAGGGAGTCGTGCTGCCCCCCCTCTGATTCGAATGAATGGCAAGAGGACGTTGACCAGGGGCCGAGCATCGATCTGACATGCGAGCCTTGGTCATCGTTTGTACGGCGATGGGGATTCTCAAGGGGAGATGAGCATCCTCCCCTTGAGTTGAGCGACTACGGAGCAGGAGCGGAATAGACTGGACATGTTTTCTGGCATCATCGAAGAAATGGGCGTAATCAAGGCGGTGACGCGCCAGCCGGACGGCGTCCGGCTAGCGTTTTTGGCCCATCGAATTCTGGACGGACTCGAAGTGGGCGAGAGCGTGGCCGTCAACGGCGTCTGTCTGACGGCGGCCGTGATGCAGTCCGACGCATTTGAGGCCGATCTCTCCACGGAAACGTTGCAACGGACGACGCTGGGACAGGCGGGCGTGGGTGACGCGATGAACCTCGAGCGATCGCTTCGGTACAACGGCAGGGTCGGCGGCCATCTGGTCAGCGGTCATATCGACGGCGTCGGCCGGCTCCGCGACCGCAAGCAGGAGGGCAACACGCTCCTGCTGACGATCGAGATACCCAAAGAACTGCGCCGTTACTGCGCCGAAAAGGGATCGATCGCCGTCGATGGCGTGAGCCTCACGATCAACGCATCCGGCGATGACGCCGTCCGCGTCGCCGTGATTCCCCACACGGCGAACGTGACGACGCTCGGGATCAAGGGCGCCGGCGCCGCCGTCAACCTCGAAGTGGATTTAATCGCCAAATATCTGGAGCGGCTGCTCACGGCCGACCGGGCTGATCGAACGGGGGACGCGCCGAAGATTGATCTGGATTATCTGAAACGGAAGGGATTATTGTAGATCGTTTGTAGGGGCGAGGCGCCGCTTCGCCCGTACATAACGGTGTACGTCAATTCCCAAGATTTTCCGGCCCCGTAATCCCCATGCTGTCCATCTTGTATTTCAAAATCCGCCGGCTGATCCCCAGTAGCTGGGCGGCGTGGGTCTGCACGAAATTGGCCCGCTTGAGCGCGTCGACGATTAGCTCCCGCTCGAACTCCATGACGGCGTATTCGAAGTTCCGCTGGCCCGTCGTCACCTCGCCCTTCATCTGCGAGCTCTTGCTGTTGCTGCGCAGGCGCAGCGGCAGATGGTCGACGGTGATCTCGTCGGCGTCGCTCATCGTCAGGATTTGTTCGACGACGTTTTCCATCTCCCGGATGTTGCCCGGCCACGGGTAGTGGGTGAGCAATGAGAGGACCTCGGCTGAAATCTGCTTGGGCGGCTGGCCGCGGTCGGCCGATTTTTTGCTGATGAAATGGCGGAGCAGCAGCGGGATGTCCTCGCGG
Source organism: Nitrospiria bacterium (assembly GCA_035499635.1). Taxonomy (GTDB): domain Bacteria; phylum Nitrospirota; class Nitrospiria; order JACQCE01; family JACQCE01; genus JACQCE01. The sequence continues at coordinate 1,813 of DATJYI010000174.1, forward strand.
CGGTCCCGCACCGGCGGCAGATGGATGGGGACGACGTTGATCCGGTAGAAAAGGTCCTCGCGAAATTCTCCCTTCTTCATGGCTGCTTCCAGATTCTTGTTGGTCGCGGCGATGAGCCGGACGTCCACCTTGATACTCTGGGTGCCGCCGAGTCGCGTGAATTCCCGCTCCTGAAGGACGCGTAGCAGTTTCGCCTGGGTGCCCGCGCTGAGGTCGGCGATTTCATCGAGGAAGAGGGTGCCCAGGTTGGCCGTTTCGAACTGGCCCAGGCGGCGCTGCTGGGCGTCGGTGAACGCCCCTTTTTCGTGACCGAACAGCTCCGCCTCGATCAGCGTGTCGGGGATGGCCGCGCAGTTCATCGCGATGAAGGGTTTGTCCCGCCGCTTGCTCCGGAAGTGGAGCGCGCGGGCCACCAGCTCCTTGCCGGTGCCGCTCTCACCCGTGATCAGCACGGTCGTCTTGGCGTCGGCCAATTGGTCGATCTTGGCGAAGACCTCTTGCATGGCCGCGCATTTGCCGATCATCAGATCCACGCCGTACCGTTGCGCGAGCTCGTCCCGCAGGCGGCGGACCTCCGTCTGGAGCGAGGCCCGTTCCAGCGCCTGGCGGATGATGAGCCTCAGTTCGTCGACGTCGAACGGCTTGGTCAGGTAATCGGTCGCGCCGAGCTTCATGGCGTCGACGGCGGTCTTCACGGTCTTGGTGGCGGTGAGCATGATGATGGGCGTCATCCGGTCCTTCGCCCGCAGCCGCTCCAGCACCGTGATCCCGTCCAAGCCCGGCATGATGATGTCCAGCAGCACCACGTCGGGCCTAGTTTTCTCGGCCAACTCGAGCGCCTGTTCGCCCGATTCGGCCTGCAGGATCACGTAGCCGTCCTCGCCGCCGGCCGCCGGCGGGCCGGAAGACGGCGTGGCCAGTATCGCCTTCAGCGATTCCCGCACGCTCGGTTCGTCGTCAATGATCAGGATGGTTGCGGGCATGGTAGCGTCTGCGACCGTCAGATCGAGGTGAAGGGGGGCGAATAACCGTGGCGGGGCCGGTCGTCATACGAGCGGAACGCGCGTGCGCCCGCCCCTCCCTCAAGGGGACGCCGGCGGTCGCCGAACGCGATGGCGTGATGCCCCTGTCGCCGCGACGAGACGCGCCGTTCCCGGAACGCGATGCTCAGAGGGAACCGGCGCCGGTCGACGGTGGCTGGCATCGCCCGCGGCTCGGATGAGTGCGGCGGTGCGTCCCGGCGGGGAGGCGCGTGAAGCGGAAACGTGGCGGTCACCCGCCGATGCCGCTGGACGCCGTCCGCGTCGCCCGACACGGAGACGTTCACGGTGCCCCGGTGGCGTTCCATGAGATTCTTTGCCAGGAGTAGTTCCAGGCTCAACCAATCGTGGAGGCGTGGCGCGGTCGACGCCATGATCGTGTCGATCTGCACGGCGCACGTCGGCTCGGACTCGTCACGGCCCGCCGCCCGGCCATGCAGCCGGATCTGGAGGCGTCCCCCAGCGGCGGCCGCTGCGGCGCTGTCCAACAACAGCTGTTTGAGCAGATAACGGAACTGCGTCGGATCGGCGTAGATCTGCGGGAGGGGGTGGATCGGCCCCGTGAGGGACTCATCGGACGCGACTACATGGACGGTCACCTGCCGGGACCGCAGAGACGGCTCGAGCGATTCCACGACCTGATGCAATTCGTCGGCCGGGTTGAGCGGTTTCGGATAGGGCCGGCTGAATTCGGTAAATTCCAGCAACCGGTCGACGATATCATTCAACTGGATGACGTCGTCATTGACGATGTTGTAAAAGCGGGTTCGAAACTCGGCATCGTTGAAGCGTTCCTGCAACAGGTGGGTGAACGTTTTGATCGAGACGAGCGGGTTCTTGAGCCGGTGGGCCAATTCGATGACCAGTTGATCCAGAAAGGGCATCTCCCATCCTTGCGGGGCGCCGGCGGCCGCGGTGGACGCTGCGGCGACCGGTACGGCAACGGGGGCGGCCGCCGTCGAAACCGCCGCGGGCGGGGGCGTCGGCCGGTGTGTGTCGGCCGTCAGGGCGTCTCGTCGCGGCGTCTCCTCCTCGGGGAAGAGCTGCGCCGCAGGCGAAGGCGCGTGGACGGGCGGGACGGCCGGCCTGGCTGCCGTCGGGTGTGCCTCGGCCTGGCGGGTTGCCGTCGGGCGTCCGGAGGCCGGCGAGCTGATCAATCGCAGCACCTGTTGGGTCAGCTGTTCGGTGGTGACGGACGCCGGTTGCGCGACGCAGACCTGCCGGTGCGCCAGATGCTGCGCCACCGACTCGGCCTCCGGTTCCGCGAGCAGCAGGACGGGCGGCGCCGGGTTGGCCTCGATCAGCGCTTGCAACAGATCCAAGGCCAGCTCGATGGGCGGGCCGAAGCGCAGCACGATCAGATCCAGCGATTCGAGACGGGTCCAGACCAGAGCCTTCTGCGATGACGATGTCACGAAGAGATTGACGTGGGGGGACGTCAGCGCGGCGACGCCCTCCAGCCGTCCGCGGTCGATGCCCACGGCCAGCAGCTGTCTGGTCGCGGCCTTCGGTGGAGCGGCGTGCTCTCGTCCGGCCATCGGCGTCACATCGGCGTCGGAGGGCATCATCAGACCGACACGCAGTGCACGGCCACCACCGTAATATTGTCCAACCCGCCTTTGGCGTTGGCACGGGCGATGAACTCGACGCAGAGCGCCGGCGGGTCATTCCCCACCGCGGTCAGCGCGGCGGAGAGATCGTGGTCGTCCAGCATGTTGGTCAGGCCGTCGGAGCAGAGGATGAACAAGTCGTCCGCCTGAAGCGGAATTTCAAAATGGTCCACCTCAACCGTGGGGTGCACGCCGATCGCGCGGCTGATGATGTGCTTGAGCGGGTGGGTCGACGCCTCCTCGGCGGAGAGGGTGCCCATACGGACGTATTCATTGACCAGCGAATGGTCACGGGTCACCTGGCGCAACCGTCCGTTTCGCCACAGATAGACGCGGCTGTCACCCACGGAGCCGACCCAGGCGGTCGAATCGGCGAGGCGCAGCGCCACGAGCGTGGTGCCCATGCCCTGGAGTTTACGGTCGGCGGAGGCCAGCTGGAAGACATGCTGGTTGGCCGCCTCAATTGCGCGGACCAGTTCTGTCTCATTCGACCCGTTCTGATCCGGATGTGCGCTGACCGTGGATTCCTCGCGGAAAGTCGCCACCAGCGCCTCGACCGCCTTCCGGCTTGCGATCTCTCCGCCGGAATGGCCGCCCATGCCGTCCGCCACCACGTAGAGCTGCATGTCCGCCTCGGAGGCAAAGGCGTCTTGGTTGGACTGGCGCACTTTGCCGATATCACTCTTCCCGTCAGCGGTTACGCGCAACATGGTCAGTCGCGGAGCCAGCCGGGCGGAGCCCCGGCAAGTCGGGCTTCATTGGGAAGATCTGTGGACAGTTGTTGGTCGATCGCCTTGATCTGATCCACAATATCGTTGATTTGGTCGCGCAGTTGTTGCACTTCGTTCAGTTCGCCATACGTCTGTCGGCCGAAATACTGGATCTCGTTGGATTTCTTTTCAAGCTGTTTCCGCTGTTCGACGAGTTCGGCCCGCTGGTCTTTCAGCTCTTGGACGCGCGCCTGCCACCAGGCCTTGTCATGACCGTTATGATCGACGTGCGGGATGGACGAACCGTCTTGTCCGGCGCCGGAATCGGATGGGGACGATGGCACTTGGACGGGATTGGCTGATGGTTTCACGGTGGACATCGGCACATCCCCCGGGGTGACGGGTTTGGCGGTGGCCCGGTATTTTGGGGGAATCCGGCCGGGGTCGTCGGTCAGGCCGACGGAGCCGTCGGGCGTCGTCCATTCAAAGAACGTCGCCGATACCACGCCCGGCCAGATCAGACAGCCGGATGCCCACAAGGCCACCCACAGGGTCGCCCACACGGTCGCAATGACCAGCCGCGCCATGCGCCACGAAAGATCCCCTCTTGTTATCGTCATGGCGCCGGTCATGTTACCGCGTGTGTTGCACCGTGAATCCGTCGGATGGTTGATGCGGAAAAAATTTGCCCTATTCTATCCAATCTCCTCCGGCCTGTCCAGTCTTAAAAGGGCCGCGGCCCGTGCGCGGGGCGCATGCGCATTGCATCAGGGAGTTGGCGGTGTCGGCGTTTGGGACGGGGCGCTGTCCGGGGGCCGGGTCGGGGCGGTGGTCGGGGGCCTGAGGCGCCGATTTTCGGGCCGGGGCGCGCCAAAGAGCTCCCCGATACCGAGCGTGGCGGCGTGGTCTTGGAGCCGGTGAGAGAGCTCTGCGGGCAGGCAGCAGAGGAACTGTCGTCGGATGGCCAGGCGGTCTCCTTCCCATCCGGTCCGGATGATAATTGTCGCGTGACCTTTTTCGAATGTCAGCATGTACCTGGCTTCCAACATGCTTTTCTGATTTTTGGGCGGCAGCGGATCCCGGCGCCCCGCCCTGTCGAACAGCGCCACGCGGCGATCCATCGGATTGGACAGCTCTTTCCACGCCGTGATCGGGCCGAGCGTGTCGGTGAGGACGGTGAAATAAGTGCGGTACTGCTCCGGCGTGATGATGGATTTGATTTCGGTATGAAGCGAGGCGTAGGCCTGGTCGTACTCGGCCTGCTGCAATGATTGGAAATATCCGGCCTCGAACGTCCGAATTTGCCGGATGCGTTCGCTGTGCGCGTTGTGCGCGCAGCCGGTCAGAACGATGACGGCCAGCGACGCCCTGCACAGTCGCTGTGCGCGAAGACGGATCCGTGCCCCCGGTTGAAGGATGGCGGTGCGTCGTTCCCCGGTCATGATCGGTGTGAGAGGGCAAGGCACAGGCGGGCATGGCGGCTGCCGTTCTTCACGGCACGCCGCGGCGGGGCACCGCCCAGCGCCTTCCGCCATTCAATGAACACCCGGACCACTCGGATCATGACTGCAGACCTGATTGTCGTTTGAGCAACACATACGCAGCGACGATCGAAGCGGGGGGAGCGGCTTGCTTCCCCCCGGGCCCCCATCCGCCATACGTGTGGCCCGCGTGGTTCATGAAGGCGACCCCGGCCGCCATTTGAGAAATTCGTATGCGGCGGCAGATTGAAGCGGGGGGAGATGCTCATCTCCCCCGATTCCCCCATCGCCATACACCATGACGCCGCTTCGGGACGCATCATCGCGGACCCGACAGGCGCTTG
>DATJYI010000175.1:0-10902 GCA_035499635.1 Nitrospiria bacterium
CGTCATCGGCTCGGCCCTTCCGGCCCTGAACGCGCCGGAGGTAAAAGCCGGGATTGGCATCCCGCCGGACTGCTCTGCCGTCGCCCCAATCATCGTCGGTGTGCCGAGCGGGGAGACGCCGCTCTCCCCGCGCAAAGAGCCGGTAATTCTTTCCTGGACTTGACCGCGGCGTCGGATCGAGTCCTTTACGGAGAAGCCGCGATCTCGATACAATGGCTCTGATGACTGACGGACGGACGACCGCTGATCACCGGCTTGCCGTTGAGACGGAGCGGCTGACCCGCCGCTTCGGCACCTTGACCGCGGTCGATCAGCTCAATCTCTCCATCCCCGCCGGCGAGGTCTTCGGCTTGCTCGGCCCGAACGGCGCGGGGAAGACCACCATCATCAAAATGCTGACGACCCTGCTCCCTCCCTCATCGGGGTGGGCGCGCGTCGCGGGATTCGATGTGAAATCGGCCCCCGCCGAGGTGCGGCGCCGGATCGGCTACGTGCCCCAGCTGCTGTCGGCCGACGGATCGCTGACGGGCGTCGAAAATCTCACACTCTCAGCCAAACTCCACGGCATGGGGCGCTCCGAACGGATGGCGCGAATCGACGAGGCGCTGCGGTTCATGGGGCTGACGGGCTCGGCGGACAGGCTTGTGAAAACCTATTCCGGCGGCATGATCCGGCGGCTCGAGCTGGCGCAGGCGATGCTGCACCGGCCGGCCGTGCTCTTTCTGGACGAACCCACCATCGGCCTCGATCCGGTCGCCCGCCGGACGGTGTGGGAACGGCTGCTCGACCTGAGGCGGGCGTACGGCATGACCGTGCTCATGACCACGCACGACATGGAGGAGGCCGATCATCTATGCGACGAACTGGCGATTCTCCACCAGGGGAGTGTCGCCGCCTCCGGCACCCTGAAGGCGTTGAAAGCGTCGGTGGGGCCGGAAGCCACGCTGGAGGAGGTCTTCGCCCACTTCAGCGGAGGCGTGATTCAGGAGGGGGGAACCTATCGTGACGTTCAACAGACACGAAACACCGCGCGCCGCCTGGGGTAGCTTCATCCCCGTGATGTCCTTCGCCGGGAACAGCCTGGCCGTTGCTGAGGTGGAGCTCAGAAAAGTCTTGCGCGATCCGGTGGAGCTCTTCTCCCGGGCGGTGCAGCCGGTGCTGTGGCTTGTCATCTTCGGGCAGGTCTTCAGCCGCGTTCGGGGCATCCTCACGGGCGACCAGAGCTATCTGGACTACATGTCTCCGGGCATTCTTGCGCAGAGTGTGCTGTTCAGCGCCATTTTCTACGGGATCGCCGTGATCTGGGAGCGGGATCTCGGCATCATCCACAAGCTGCTCGTCAGCCCGGCAAGCCGCGGCGCGCTGGTCTTCGGGAAAGCCATCGCCGCGGGGTTTCGCGGCATCGTGCAGGCGGCGATCATCTACCTGATCGCCGCGGCCCTCCACATCTCCATCCGATGGGAGCCCCTCGCGATGCTCGGGGTGCTATGCGCTATCATGGCCGGATCGGCCATCTTCTCCAGTTTCTCCCTCATCATCGCGTGCCTCGTAAAGACGCGCGAACGGTTCATGGGCATCGGACAGGTGTTGACCATGCCCCTCTTCTTCGCCAGCAACGCCATTTATCCCCTGGAGATGATGCCAGGCTGGCTGCGCGCGGTGGCTCGGGTCAATCCGCTGACCTACCTGGTGGACGCGCTGCGCGGGATGATGATCCGGGGGGGACAGCATGTCCACCCGCTGAGTGTGGACTTCGGCGTGATGGCGCTGTTCTTTCTGCTGATGGCGGCGATCGCGGCGAGGTTGTATCCGACGCTGGTGCAGTAGATTCACTCGGGCAAGCCCGTTCACGGTGAACCCGTGGCACTTTGAAGTATGCACTTCGTGCGCAAGACTGTATTCGCCCCCGCCTGAAGGCGGGGTCCTCTGTCTCGCGCCGCCCGTGGAAAGCTCCCCAGTGAGCAATCCGCCGGAGGCGGAGAGCGTGAGGGGGAGGCTTGTCCCGAGGAGTCGCCCGAGAGGCTCCATACCGGCTTTCTTGCGGAACAAGGCTCAGCCGCACACATGATCGAAGGGTGTGCGGCGGCAAGCTGGGAGGGAGGGGGCGACGCAAGCCTCTACTATAGATGGACTGTCAGCGGCGACCCCCCGGCCGCGTCGGTGGAACGATGAAAAAGAGGGGGTGACGAAATAGGCGGCGAAGGCCGCGTGAACGCTCAGCCACGCGGCGGCGGCGCCGATCAGATAGAAGACGACGCCCACGAAGGACTTAAGGATAATGCGGGGCGCCTGTTCACGCGCCAGCTCCGGCTTGATCAGGCGCGTCAGGATGTACCGGTGCAGGACGATGAAGAGTACCGTATTGACCGCCATGACGAGTCCGAACACGCTGACCGCCAGCGGATTGGCGGCATATTCCCCCATCAGGGCGGTTGGAAACGGGATGAACGATTGGCCCAGGAGAAAGAGCGCGTTGAGCCAGACCATCGCGTAGTCGGCGTAGCGGGCCAGCCCGAGCACATGATGATGGTTGAGCCAGAATTTGCACAGGATGATGAAGCTGATCAGCCAGCTGAGAAATTTCGGTGACAGTTCCAGCAGGCGATGGGCCAGCTCGGCCGCGCTGCGGGGCTCCTGCAACGGCGGCACTTTCAACTCCAGGACCAGGAGCGTGAGGATGATCGCAAACACGCCGTCGCTGAGCGCCTCGATTCGCGTCAGCCGCAGCTCACCCCGGGCGAACCGCGAGAACACGCTCATGCGTCCCTTCCTCCGATCATGCGGAGCTCTTATCACACGTCCCGTCCGAATCGCAAACCGCGGCCTGTGCAGGCGGGCCGCCGGATTGATCCGGCTCACGGTGACCCGGCGGACGTTGACGGCGGTGGCGGGCTGTGTCGTCGCCGCGGTCTGCGCACTCGCGCAGCCTGCGGCCGCCCAGGACTCATCCGGCCCGCAAATTGCGGATCTGCACGTTGATCCCTCCTCCGGCCCGACCGGCACCGTCTATACTATTTCGGTCCGGATCGTGAAACCGCGAGCCCCGAATGAGTTCGTGCCAGTGTTGCACCAGATCCGAGAGAACACTGAGCTCATCGATATTCCGATTCATGACGACGGCCTCGACGGCGACGCCGTCAAAGGGGACGGGATCTATACGGGGCGGACATCGGTCCCGGGCACCGCCGCCACCCGGACGCATCACTTTGACGTCTTCATTCTCGACGCCGCGGGGCGGAAGAGCAACGTGCTCGACTATCGCTTTACCGTCCTGCCGGGACGCGCGACATGAGCCGTCGAACAGGACGGGAGATTTTCGGGCGGTCATGACCGAGGCCATGACAGCGCGGGGGTTGACGGCCGTCGAAGCCCGGCAACGCCTGCGACAGTACGGCCTCAACGCCGTGGCGGAGGAGCGCGTTCATCCGTGGAGGCTGTTCCTGCGCAAATTTTGGGCGCCGGTGCCGTGGATGCTGGAGGCCGTCATCGCGCTGCAGTTGCTTCTCGGCAAGGCGGATGAAGCCGCCGTCATCGCCATTCTGCTCGTCGCCAATGCCCTCCTGAGTTTCATCCAGGAGCACCAGGCGAACGCCGCCCTTGCCCTGTTGGGCGGCCGTTTGGCGGTGCAGGCGCGAGTTCTTCGCGACGATCGCTGGCAACTGGTGCCGGCCCAGGAACTGGTGCCCGGGGATGCGGTGCACCTGCGTATGGGCGACCTAGCGCCCGCCGACATCCGCCTGACGGAAGGGCAGGTGCTGCTGGATCAATCGGCCCTCACGGGCGAATCCCTGCCCGTCGAGGCGGGTGCGGGCGCGGCCGCCTACGCGGGGTCGACGGTCAAGCGCGGCGAGGCCACCGGGGAGGTCACGGCCACCGGACCTCGAACCTACTTCGGCAAAACCGCCGAACTGGTGCGCACGGCCGGGTCCAGGAGCCTGCTGGAACGCACGATTCTGACCATCGTCAAGTATTTGATCGCGATGGATCTTGTCTTCATCGCCGCGCTGTCGGCCTATGCGGTGATTGCGGGCATGCCGCTCCTGGAGGTCCTGCCGTTCGTGTTGATCCTTCTGGTCGCGGCCGTTCCAGTAGCCCTGCCCGCCACCTATACGCTGGCGATGGCACTGGGCACGCAAGAGCTGTCGAAGCGGGGCGTGCTCGTCACACGCCTGTCTGCGATCGAGGAAGCGGCGGCGATGGACGTACTGGCCAGCGACAAGACCGGCACCCTCACAGAAAACCGGCTCGCGCTGGCGGCCCTGCACCCGTACGCTCCGCGCACGGAGCATGATCTGCTGCGTCTGGCGGCCCTGGCCTGCGACGACGCCACCCAGGACCCGATCGACCTCGCCATTCTCGACGCCGCGCGACCGCGCAACCTGCTCGCCGGCGCGCCGCATCGCTTGCAATTCATTCCCTTTGAACCGGGCACACAGCTCGCCGAAGCCCTCTTTGATCAGGAAGGCCGGCGGCTGCGCGTGCTCAAAGGGGCGCCGCGGGCCATCATCGCCCGCATGAGCGGCGCGCCGGATCTGAGCGCAGAGGTGGAGCGTCTCGGCTCGACAGGCGCCCGCGTGCTGGCCGTGGCCGCCGGGACGGATGACACGTTGCAGTTGGCCGGGCTCGTCGCCCTGCAAGATCCGCCGAGGGAGGATTCCCCGTTGCTGGTGCAGCGCCTTCAGGAATTGGGAGTGCGGGTCGTGATGGTCACCGGCGACGGGCCGGCCACTGCGCACGCCGTCGCCGACCGGGTGGGTATTGGCGGCCGCGTCTGCCCGCCCGATGCGCCGCGCGAACAGATCGACCGGCTTGCGGAGGACTGCGATGTGTTCGCGAGGGTCTTCCCGGAAGACAAATTCCGCCTGGTGCAGGCACTGCAGCGCAATGGTCACGTGGTCGGGATGACCGGCGACGGGGTCAATGACGCCCCCGCGCTCAAACAGGCCGAGGTCGGCATTGCCGTCGCCAATGCCACCGACGTGGCAAAGGCCGCGGCCAGTCTCGTGCTGACCAGTCCCGGCCTGATGGACGTGCTGTCGGCGGTGGAGACGAGCCGCCGTATCTACCAGAGAATGCTCACGTATACCTTGAATAAAATAATTAAAACAATTGAAATTACTATTTTCCTTAGCGTTGGCGTAATGGTGACCGGTGCGTTTATCATTACGCCGCTGCTCATCGTGCTGCTGCTGTTCACGAATGATTTCGTCACCATGTCCATCGCGACCGACCGCGTCTCGTTCTCGGACACGCCCGACCGCTGGCGCATCCCCGCGTTGATTCTCACCGCCGGCGCGGTCGCCCTTCCCCTGCTGTTCCTTTCGTTCGTGGTCTTTTTCGCCGGGCGGGATTGGCTGCATCTGCCCCTGTCGCAGTTGCAAACCCTGATTTTCCTCCTGCTGGTCTTCACCGGCCAAGGCACGGTCTACCTGGTTCGCGAACGCCGTCACTTCTGGCGGTCGCGGCCCGGCCGATGGCTGCTCCTCTCCTCCGTCCTCGATGTCGTGATCGTCGGTCTGCTGGCCGCCCGCGGGGTGTTGATGGCCGCCGTCAGCCCGGCGCTGATCGCCGGGTTGTTCGCCGTGACGGTGGTGTATCTAACGGCCGTGGATCTTCTGAAAATCGCCGTGTTCAACCGCATCAGCGTGCGCTGAGCGGGTGCACGCGAATCCCGCGGGGCATCCCCACAGGCCGCCGGCCTTGTGCGGAGGAAATTCGCCCACTATAATCACCGCGTGACCCCCCAATGGTCCATCGGCCTTGCCGCCGTTGCCATCGTCGCCGCGCAGACCGGCGCGTCCGCGCCGGCCGAACCGGCGTTGAAGCATGCACGCCATGCGGCCCAGCCGATCCCAGCCGAATGTGTCCGGATGGCCACACACGCTGAGCAGGCGCGCTGCCTCAATCCCTACTTCCACGACGCTGTCCGGTCCGGGCGGACACGGGTAGCGCTCGGGCAATTGGCTGATCTTGTCCGCGCCGGTACGCTCGACGATTGCCACCATCTGGCCCACGACCTCGGCCATGTGGGATTCGAAACCCAAGGCAATCTCGCGACGGCCCTACGTGCGGGAGGCGCCGACTGTTTGAACGGCTACTACCACGGCGTGGTCGAGGCGGCCGTGCACCAGGCGGCTGCGCAGGGCCCGCTCGAAATTGGCGGAATGTGCCGGGAGCTGCGCGGCGAGGCGATGGCCTACGACGGGTGCGTCCACGGCCTCGGCCACGGTCTAATGCTCGTCTACAATGACGTCATGCACGCCCGGCGGATGTGTGATGCCCTTCCCGAAGGCTACGCTCGTCAACGCTGCGCGGGCGGCGTCTATATGCAGAATTCGATGCGATTCCTTGATCTTGACGACGCGCGATACCGCACCACGGCGCCGCGCGCGTGCGACAGCCTCCCCCTGCCGGCCGACGATCGGGCACTGTGCAACGGGCAGATCGGAGAGATCGCGATGTTTTACTACCGGCACGACCTGAATAAGGCGCTCGGCGTCTGCCGGGTGATCGGAAATCGAACGGATGCAGCCTCGTGCGAACGCGGGGCTCGCACTGAGCTTGCCACCTCCCGGTTGGAGCGGAAGCCTGGCTGACAACTCGCGCTGAGATCGTAACCCGCTCGGGCTTGCCTGGGTCCGTTCCCGTATGGGAACATATGATATGCGGTCCCGGATGCGCCTGACCAGACGCACGCTCCTCGGCCTGACCGGCGCGACCGCCGCCGTCATACTGACGGGATTCGGCCCACTACCGGCCTGGCTGCGGCACCTTCTTCCTTCCTCCCCTGAAAACGCCGTGGTCCTGCCACCCTGCATCGTGCGGCCGGAGCAGACGGAGGGCCCCTATTTCGTCGATGAGCGGCTCAACCGCTCCGACATCCGGTCGGATCCCTTTGACGGCACGGTGAAGGACGGCATGCCGTTACAGCTCACCCTGCGGGTGCACGAGATCCGGGAGAAGGCGTGCGGACCGCTGCCGGGCATGATAGTGGATGTCTGGCACTGCGATGCGCGGGGCGTCTATTCTGACGTGCGGGAACGGGCCTTCGACACGCGGGGCCGGAAATTCTTACGAGGGTACCAGGTGACGGACAGCGACGGAACCGTCAGGTTCGTCACGATTTTCCCAGGCTGGTACACCGGCCGGACGGTTCACATCCATTTCAAGATTCGCATCCCTCCCAACATCCGTCGCGGCTACGCCTTCACGTCTCAGATCTATTTCGACGACGCGCTGACCGACCGGATCCACTCGCAGTCGCCCTACACGGCAAAGGGAATCGGACGGACCAGAAACAGCGAGGATGGAATTTTTCTCGACGGGGGTGAAGAACTGATCCTTCAGCTTGACCGCAGACCCCCGGGCTATGCGGGGACGTTCGACATCGGCCTGCTGACGGACTGACGGTTTGACCCAGCCGCAATGTCCAACGGATCGGGCCTTGTCAGCTTGATCGGCTAGTGTAGCGGTTCAGTCCGGGGGTATAGACCTTGTAACCACAATGTTCCCGCTTTGCGGCGTACATGGCGAGATCGGCGCAACGCAACAACACGCTGACCTCGTTTCCGTGATCCGGAAAGAGTGCAATACCGATGCTAGCATCGATCGAGACCGACTGCTGCTCAACCTGAACCGGGACTGTCAACACGTTCATCACCCTCTGGGCCGATGTTTGTGCACCTGTCTGGTCGGTGTTGGGCAGCACGACGGCGAATTCATCGCCGCCTAAACGCGCCGCCGTATCCGAATCCCGCAGCGTGCCTTGCAGTCGCTGCCCTGCCTCTTCGAGCAACACGTCTCCACCCTGATGGCCGTAGGTGTCGTTGATCTCCTTGAAATGGTCCAGGTCGACGATCAACAGGGCCAGCGGCCTGGCTTCACGCTCGCCGATCAGGAGTGCATGTCGTAACCGGTCATAGAAGAGACGTCGGTTGGGCAGGCGTGTCAGGGCGTCGTGCATGGCACGATATTCGAGTTGGGTGGTCTGAGTTTTCTGTTCGGAAATATCCTGGGCATAAATGGAGACCCCATCCTCGGACGGATAGATGCGCACATCGAACCAGGCGTTCATGGGCGGCCAGTGCTGTTCGAACTTGACCGCCATGCGCTCACTTACGACGCGGTGGCATTCCTGATAGAAGGCGGTACCCACCAGCTCAGGAAAGACGTCCCAGATGTTCCTGCCGATCAGTTCGTTCCGCGTCCGCTCCAATTTCGCCAAATGGCCATCGACCGCCCGATTCAGGTAGTGAATTCGCCACCCTCCGTCCATTGCTATAAATAGGTCCGTCATGCTTTCTAGCACGGTCACAATGCGCCGTCGTCCATCCTCCGCCTCCGCCCGGGCTCGCTGCTCTTGCTGGAGCAACTGGTATCGGGCCTCCTCCAACCGTTTGCGCTGGGTGACCACGGAGGCCAGCATCATGGCCATCACGCTTGCCACGCCCATGAAGAGCTGTAACATCAGCAACGACTCATTAGGCGATTGTCTGACAAACGGACCGTAACCTCTCACAGTCCCCCACACGGTCACGCAGGAAAAGAGAAAGACCACCGTGGCAGTCTCACGCGGACTGAAGCGGAGGCCGGCCCAGATCAGGATCGGCAGGAGCAAAAATTCGAGCGGCAGATGGGCGCTGCCGGGTCCCCACTCACCGAATACCTCTCCCCCGACCAGCCACAACGACGTTAGAAGTAGTACCGCCTCCAGACACTGCCGTCTCGTCCATCGTATCCGGTAATCCCGACTCCAGAGCAGCAGCAGCGGCCCCATCACGAGAGCGCCAATCGCGTCGCCCCACCACCAGGTGAGCCAGATGGACGGGTAGTCGGGCCAGGATGCAAATCCGCCGAGCGCCAGACTGGTGACACCCACGGTTGCGCTAATCAGCGTCGCGACAAAACCTGCGAACACCAGAAATCGGACGATGCGCCGGGGGGAATCATAGGCGCCGATCCCACTGGCGTATCTGTTCACCAGCCAGGCGCCCACTACACCCTCCAGCGTGTTGCCAACGGCGATACCGATCGATGTCGCCACATTGCCGGCCGTCGTGAAATTGACGAAGAACGCGCCCAAGAAGATGCCGGGCCACAGTCGATAGCCAGTCAGCAACAGCACCGCTACCGACACGCCGGTCGCGGGCCAGACTGGCGATGCGCTCGGATGTACGGTCGCCAGCATCAGCCCCAATTTGCCGATGAGAAAATAGATGCCCGTAAACAGCGCAATCGACCCGATATCGATCAGGCGGGACGGCGTTCGAAAGGTCACGGACGCGTGCCCTCCGGCAGTCGTTCATCAATGACGCGTCGGAATGGACACAGAGAAGGAATGTCCGACTGAAAACGCCGGGTGGGGAAAAGCGGGATGTCCGTCGCATCGCCCATATAGCACGACAGTGAGAAATGCGAAGAATTCCGTATAGTTTAGCTCAACGTGTCGAGTGGGTCAAGGAGGGAACGCCGCTTTACAGGACCAAGTTCGAGCGATGAGATTGCGACGACCCAATAGGGCAGGATCAACAGCATGAAACAGTTGACGGATTCCTTGTTTCCGCTAATTCCCCACCTCCACGGTCAAGGTCACGGCGGCGGTGATGTTCATCGTGCCCGACTCGACCGGCGTGGGCGCTTCGGCAGCGGCCGCGTTGAACCGGAGCATTGATTCAACGGGGCGGACCGAAGGCCCGTTCTCCTCAACCTGCAGTACACGGATAATCTTCACGCCCAGCGCCGAGGCGATCGCTTCGGCCTTCTCCTTCGCGCGGGCCGCGGCCTGCCCCAGCACCTTCATCTTCAGCGGCTGTTCGTCCTGCAGGGTGAAGGCCAGCCGGTTGATCCGGTTGGCGCCCGCCCCCATGGCGCCGTCGATGAGCGGCCCCACCAATGCCAGATCGTCCGTCGTGACCCGCACCGTGTTGCTGGCGGAGTAACTGGTCAGGATGGGATTGCCGCCCGGTCTCGGACGGCTGTAGATGGGATCGAGCGAATAGCCGACCGTAATAATCTGCGCCGGCGATGGTGTGGCGGCGCCGGGGGGAGGGGCTTCGCCGGAGGCGGACTCGCCGCCCGCGGCGGGCAGCACGGCGCGCAGCGCGGTGATCACCGCCTCGACCCGCCTGGCATTCTGCGCGGCGGCGGCTTGTGCTGTTTTCGATTCCGTCACCACGCCGATCTCGATCGCGGCGCGATCGGGCTTCGCGGGGATGGTGGCTTCCGCCGTGACGCTGATCTCAGGGGGAAAGGGCCGGGCGCCAGGATCCTGCGCCCGGGCGGCGGGAACGCCCGCACACAGCCCAATGATCGTCAACACCAGCATCAATCGCCTGTTCATGTTGTCCTCACCATGTCGTTGAAGAGTCAGCACGACCCCTCCATTCCCGTTCCACCTTCACCGCCTCACCGGTCCGCTCCGTGCGGTTCCGGCGCCACCATATAATATAGCAGGGGAATCACGAACAAGGTGAGGAGGGTTGAGGCGAAGACGCCGAAGAGCAGCGACACGGCAAGCCCCTGAAAAATCGGATCGAGAATGATGACGAACGCCCCGACCATCAGGGCGGCGGCCGTGAGCAGGATCGGCCGGGTCCGGACCGATCCGGACCGGATCACGGCCTCGAGGCAGGGCGTGCCCGCCCGTCGTTCCGTCTGGATGAAATCGACGAGCAGGATGGAGTTGCGGACGATGATCCCCGCCAGGGCGATGAAGCCGATCATGGAGGTGGCGGTGAAATAGGAGCCGGTCAGCCAGTGGCCCGGAATGATGCCGATGAGCGTGAGCGGAATGGGGGCCATGATGATGAGCGGCAGCAGAAACGATTGAAACTGCCCGACGATCAGCAGATAGATCAGCACAAGAGCGACGGCAAAGGCGAGCCCCATGTCCCTGAACGTCTC
>DATJYI010000176.1:0-9086 GCA_035499635.1 Nitrospiria bacterium
CCGCCTGATAGTCCTCCCCCCGTTGGTCGATCGTAATACAAAAGGTCCGCACGCGCGCGCGGCGCGCTTCCACCAGCGCCCGTTTCGTGTCCGCCAGCGCCTGCGCGCCTTCGTACCCGCGATCGAACGGTCGGCCGTCCGACAGCCACAGCAGCAGCCGCGTGGCGGCCTCCCGCTGGAGCAGTTTGCGGGTGGCATGGCGGATCGCCGTGCCGTCCCGGTTCTGCGCGAGGGCCGTCATCGCCCCGATCCGTTCGCCGACACGGCGGTTGTACCGTTCATCAAATTCTTTGACCAGATAAAAATCGACGCGGTCCCGACCGTCTCCGGAATAAGCGTAAATAGCCAGCGCGTCGCCGACCGCCTCGACCGCCTCGGCGAGGAGCAGCACGCTTTCCTTCTCAATCTGGATGATCGATCGTCCCGATGAACCCGGCGGCGACACCCCGGGCAGCTCCGACGGCCCGGACGCATGAGCCACCTGCTGCCCGGTTGATCCGCTGACATCCACCAACAGCGCAACGGCCACATCCCGTTCACGGCGATCGCGTCGCAGATAGAGCTTGTCGGACGGGGTCCGGCCGATACGACGCTCGATCGCCGCCTCAACCGCCGCATCCAGATCGATCTCCTCACCCGCCTCCTGCCGCTTGAGCTTCTTGAATTGATCCGGGCGCAGCCGTTCAAACATGTGGCGGAGCCGCAGGCGCTGTCCGCGATAGGCGGTGAGCGCCTGATCGACGAACCACTCTCCCGATGCGGTTGTCCCTCCGCCCGATGGAGATACGGACATGGCGCGCTCGCGGAGCGTACACCAGCCTGCACGATAGTCCTGGATCGTCTCGTCCCATTCGGGATAGACGAACGGGCCGGTTGCGCCGCTAGACCGTGCCGCGTGTTCGACCAGACCCTTCAAAGCCGGGGTTCCGGAAGCGGGCGCAGCCGCCGCATCGCTTCCGATGGAAGACGAGGCCCGCGCGCCCTCACCAATCGGTTCAGGGGCGGGCTGCTGGTTGGAAGAGTAGTGTGGTGGCGTCGAAGTCGGCGGGGCCAGTGGCGGAGCGGCCTGACGGGCGGAAAAGGGGACGAAGGCCGAGGGGCCCCGCTGTCCTCCCTGACGGCCGCGATATCGAGGCTCCTCAAGTGTCTGATACTCGCCCGGTTCACCCTTCGAAATCGGGGCGCCGGCCCGTCCCAGCGGATTGGTGCTGGGCGCGGCCGAGGCCGACTCCGGCGACGCGGCCTGCTCCATCGGCCCGGTCAGACGCCGGAGCAACAGCAGACCGCATTCGCAGGCCGCGCGCAATGAATCGGTCGCCGTCGCCCCCGGCCGCTGCACGCGCTGGAGCAGCATCCCCAACTCAGAAAGGAGCGGTTCCAACGGGGGCGGAATGGGCTCCTTGGTTCGCCCCGCCATTGAGATCTGCAGCAACAATTCCACTACCTGCTCAACCGTCGAAGGGACGCCGCGGCCGGCCGAGACGGCCGCCGTCAGCTCTGCGGAATCGGTCAAACCAAGGGACGGCCGAAGAAAGAGGGTGTATCCGGTCACCAGATCAAGATCGGTTCGAAGGCCCGGATAGGCCCGGCGCAGGAAGGCGTCTATCCGCCCGCCCTCGGCAATCTTCCAAAGGTCAGAGGCCAGGGCCGGAGCGGCAAGGGGGCTGAAAAAATGTTCCAGCTCCTGCACGATGGAAACGGCGTGATCGGGGCCCGCCCCCGATGCCTCACTCGCCTCACGGTGTTCAAGCTCCAGCGCCAGCTGCGCGGCACGGCGGTCGCCGAACAACTCCCGGCTGAGTGCGATCAAGGTCTCCCGATCGATTTCAAATGCCCGGCATTCCAGTTGGACCGCCTGATAGGCGGTCATGACTTTATAGTAACGAAAATTTTCCTCGGCCGATCCGAATTCGCCGACGAACGGCGGCAGAAAGATTGTCCGCCCCTCCCGGTATGGCAACTGCACGGGCAGCCGGCGGTCGTCGGTCCAGACGGATGCGTCCTGTTCGATCGGACGAATCGTCACCGTGAGGCCACTCAGCCCCTCGGCAAACAATGTCAGTGTCCGGGCCACAGGACGCAGGGAGAGTCCTCCGGCGGCATGGTCGAGGGACTGCTCCGCGGCCAACGATTCAAGACGAAAGTAGGCCAACCCCGCCTCGGCGGACCGGCGCATGAGCCGTCGTCCGTGATCCACCCATGCCTCCATCCGGCTGCGCCATTCCTGCTCTGCCCTGTCACCGGCTGTCGTCAACCCGGCTTGGGGCGCGCGATCCTGGAATCGCCTGATCAGCTCCCCTCCCTGCGCCAGCAAGGCGATGGACGCCGCCGGACTCTCCCCCGCCAGCGTGTGGGCTAGTTGCAACAGCCAGTGCCGCTGTGAGGCCGACGGGACCGACTGCAGCCAGTGGGGCGCCTGTTTGAGCAGCTGAACGCGGCGGACCGGGGGCTCATCCGTCAGCGACCGTACCAGGGCCAACAGTTCCGCTCTCAGCTCGGAGGGAGTCACCGCGCCCAGCCACTCCGGGCTCACCCGAAAATATTCCAGCGCCGGCAGATAGTCGGGTTTGCCCAACTGGTTCGGCTGCACCAGCGTGCTGCCCAGCTCGGCCCACACCTGCAGGGCCGCAGCCGGCAGATGGAGCAGGAACGGCGCGCTCTGCTTGAAATATTCGGAGGCAAGGATCGAATCCTGGGCCGCCAGCCGCATCCCGCATTCCGCCCATCGGCGCACCGATTCCAACCTGGAGTCGGCGGGGGCTGACGGCAGTCCGGGGGGCAGCAGCCGGATGACGGCCGACGCCTGCCTGAGCAGTTCCAGAGCGAGGCCGGCGTCTCCTTCGGCGCACCGATCCGCGCAGGCGAGGACCACACGGCGAAGCTCCGGCGTCTCGATCTCGGCAAACAGTTGCGGCGTTTCCCGAAAGTAGCGTACGGATGCCACCGACGAGCGCGCGGCGATCTTCAGGCCGACGCCCACCCACGGTCCCCATTCGTCGCGCTCCAGCCGGTCGATCTGAAGCGGCGCCTGTCTCAGATATTCGCCGGCCGCTTTGGTCGATCGCTCCGTCAGCAACAGCCCCAGCCCCAAGATCATGGCGCGTAGCGGTGCGTCCGACGGGTGCAGATGCCGCAGCGCTTCGTCCACCTCCTCAGCATCCAGTTGCCCGGCGAGTGCCTCGGCCAGTTGCCGTACCCGCTGCTCGACGGTCGAGGGGTCGGGGGGAACCGGATCAGGGAAGGAGTGACCGTGGTCGTTCATACCGTCGATGGCTCAGACGATCGCGCTGACGAGTTCCCGGATGCTCCGTTGAATGTCAGGGTCATCGGTCAGCGGTTTGGCAATGGCGGCTTCACAGGCGGTGTGGGGAGGAATGCCCCGCTGGATCAACGTGCCGGCATAGATCAACAAACGGGTGCTGACCCCTTCTTCCAAGCCGTGATGCTTCAGGTGCCGGACCTTCTCGCCGATCCTGACCAGGGCGGCGGCGACGTCGGAACTGACGCCGCTTTCGTGCTGGATGATCCGGGTCTCGATTTCCGTCCGGGGATATTCAAACTCGAGGGCGATGAACCGCTGCTTGGTGCTCTGTTTCAATTCCTTGACGACGCTTTGATAGCCGGGATTGTACGAGATGACCAGCATGAATTCCCGGCCCGCTTCGAGCAGCTCCGCCTTCTTTTCGATCGGCAGAATGCGGCGGGCGTCGGTCAGCGGGTGGATGACGACGGTCGTGTCCTTTCTCGCCTCCACCACCTCGTCCAGATAGCAGATTGCGCCGTGCCGCACCGCCAAGGCCACGGGGCCGTCGACCCAGACGGTCTCCTCCCCCCTGAGCAGATAGCGACCGATCAGATCCGACGCCGTCACATCCTCATGGCAGGCGACCGTGATCAACGGCCGTTTGAGCCGGTAGGCCATGTATTGCACGAACCGGCTTTTGCCGCAGCCCGTCGGCCCCTTCAGCATCACCGGCAGCAGATTGGTATAGGCCGCCTCAAACAACTCGACTTCCTGCTGAACGGGCACATAATAGGGCTCCTGCCTCACCAGATATTGGGCGATCTCTGTGTCCGGCGCAATGGGTCGGCTGCTCATCAATGCTCCCCAGCAGTGTTCTTATAAAGCGTTCCATTCTACACAACCGCATGGCCTTGATGCCAGCATGAGGACCTCTCCGGATCAAATCAGGGCGGCCTCCCGTATGAACGAGCCCCCTCAAGACGCAATTGCGACCGTTAGAGGCAATTCGATATAATTCAGGATCAATGACCGAACCCGCTTCGCCCGCGCATCCCAGCACGGCCTCCCAGGCAACACGCGGCGCCGGCGCCACGCCGCAACCCGGGTGGTGGAGTCGCCAAACCCTGCTGACCAGGCTGTTGATTATCAGCCTCGGACTGCTTGTTGTGTCCTATTATATGGTTTCGCGGGACTTGAACCGTCTGGCTCCCGACTTCGATGGGGCCACGGGCTGGATCAATTCGGCGCCGTTGCAGCCGGGCGACCTGTCCGGCAAGGTCGTCCTGGTTGACTTCTGGACGTTGAGCTGCATCAATTGCATCCGCACGTTCCCCTATTTGAAGGCCTGGGATGACAAATATCGCGACCAGGGGCTCGTCATCGTCGGCGTCCATACACCGGAGTTCGCGTTCGAGCAGACCTCGGACCGGGTCAAGGACGCCGTGACCAGGTTCGGCCTCCGCTATCCCATTGCACTGGACAACAACCGGGTCATCTGGAACGGCTTTGCCAACCATTGGTGGCCCCATAAATATCTGATCGACAGCCATAAAAAGATCCGCTATGAATGGATGGGCGAAGGTCAATATGACGACATCGAACGGGCGATTCAACAGCTCCTGAGCGAAGATCGGGCGACCCCGCTGGCGCGGGATCACGTCGTGGTGAAGGGAGAACCCGTCGATCCCAGAAAGTTCGGCACGCCCGAGATCTATTTGGGATACGGGTTTGTGCCTGACGGAACTCTCTTTGCCTTGGGCAACCAGATGGGGGGCCGCTCGACCGATCAAACAGTCACGTACACGTTGCCGGACCAAGCGGCGATGAAGGAGAATCTCTTCTATCTGGGCGGCCCCTGGCGGTTGCGCGAGGAGAACGCGGAACTGGCCGAGCCCGCGGAGGGACAGATCGTCCTCTCCTACGAAGCCAAGGCCGTCCACATGGTGGCGGAACAGCCAGGCCGGACCGCACGGGTCTATGTGCTCAGAGACGGCCGGCCGTTGGATCCGGCCGTTGCAGGAGCCGACATCAGGTTCGATCATGAAGGACGAAGCTTCGTTGAAATCGGCGAGGGGCGACTGTACCGGCTGATCAACGATCCGGCCGGCTACACCCGCCATCGCATTCAGCTCAACACCACTGAGAAGGGCTTTTCCATCTATACGTTCACTTTCGGGTGAGGATGATGCGACGCCAATCGGCACCAATCAAACCCAACATGCGCGCGTTCCTGCTGATGACCCTGTTCACCATCGGCCTGGAACTCTGGCTGGCCCCCGGATTGCCCGCACAGGCCGCGACACTGTTTGAAACCAGTGCCGACCGGGCGGCACGAACCGACCTTCAACGGTTGGAGCAAGCGGAAAGCCGCTATTGGACCGAACACCATGCCTATACCGGGGTATTTTCTGATTTGGGGCCGCCGACCTTCGAGGCCACGAAGGGCATCTACTTGCAGGTGGAAACCGCCGATCAAACGCATTTCAGGGCTGTTGCCATGCCCCGTGAATCGCACACGGCCCGCGTCTTTGCGCTCGAAGCCAACGAGGGGAAATCAGCCGTAAAAGAGCTTGAAGAGAAGGAAGTCTCAACCTACGTCCTGGGCGCCTTGCAAAAGATCCGAAGCTCACAGCGATTGAAATTGTCGTTGGCGGCCTTCTCAACGGCGGGCTTGCTTGGCCTGTTGATCTATGGCGTGATTTTGCATCAACGGGGCGTCGCCGGGCAGTGGCGGGCCTCAGCCCCCTACTTTCTCGGGCTGGTTCCCCTCTATGTCACGCTGATTCTTTCCACCTTCGTCGACGAACTCACCTATATCGGCCCCCTGGTGCTGGGCATGGCGGTGGCCGGGGTGATTGGCGGGGTGTCGAGCATCCTCATCGGAATTGTGACGCTCTGGCAATCGATCACACAGAAAAGGGATTTTCACTTCCTCCGGCTGGCATTGGTCGGCATCCTCTTTGCCGTCCTAGGCATCGTCAGCCCGTTTTACACATTCTACCCCCATCTTCCCTGGATCGGTGACTTGACCAGTCGTCCATCGGCTCACCAGATTTTCCCTCCATGACCGGCGAGCGCTCCGCACCGTCACCCCATGGGCCACAACCCGTCAGGGGCTATGCGAGGAGTCTTGCCACGCTCCTGGTGGTCATCGGAATTTTGCAATGTGTGGCATGGGGTTTTCGCGCCTGGGTGTTGTATTTGCTCGGCGACGGGGATTCCTGGTTGATCGTTCACAGTGTCGTGACCCTCATTTCGCTTGGAGTCGCAGTCCTGTTGCTGCGAATCGGCATGCTCACGTTTCGCCGTCGACCTGCCCGTCGAGATCCCGCCTGGATTGCGGCCAGCGGCCTCTGGATCGCCGGCGTCGGCGTCCATCGGCTGATCGCCGTGATCACCCATCCGACGACCGATCCCAGCCCGAGGGCCCACCTCCACCTGTCGGTGCTGTTTATGGTCCTCGGCGCGCTCCTCCTCGGCATCGCGTGGTTTTGGAGACGGAACGATCTTCATTCCGCCGTGCGGCAGGGCCTGTCAGCCTGACCGCCGGCGCGCATGGCCGCGACAGCATGCAGGATCCCTCCTCACCCCAGGCTCATCCAGCTCTCCGCGGGGAGCCGGCCGCCGAAAAATGGGTGTGGAAATTGTTCACCGGAGAGGCGTACCCCTACATTCGGCGCACGCTCCAGCAGCAACACGGGCGACCGCCAACCCCGGAGGAGATCAGGGAAAGATTTTCAGAAGTTTACCCACGGTCGACCGTCAAGATCATGGTCATGGAGCTGGTCGGTTTGGGACTGGAATTTCAGGATCTGGCCACGCATGCCTATGGCTCGGCCGATTTCTCCCATCTGATGGCCGATCCGATCGGCTGTCTTTTCCAATCCTATGGAGGCGGCAAATTCAAGCTGAGTTTTTACGACGGCGACCAGTTCTTCGCCACACAAAACTTCAAAGTCGCCGGTCAGCCGAAGTGGAACATGCGCAAATGCCTGCTCTCGATCATTGAGTGCATGGAGGAAAAAGAGCGCGACGCGCACCCTCCCGCCGCTTCATTTGCGGAGCTTCGAGACCGTTTATGCGTCAAACTGGGCCTGTCACCCCACGCCGCCACCGAAAAAACCGGATTTCTTCAACTGATCCGTCTGACCGCAGGCAACCAATATGAGGACTACCTGTCCATCTTATTAAATATGCCCGAATCGGCGGCGCTTGTGGGCTGGTTCATGGCCCAGCTTGACACGTTGCATGCCGGCCGTCGCTCGCCACCGTTGAGCCGCTGACAGTCAATGTGCTGTCGTCGCAGGCGACGAAGCGGCCGATTGGCCTGCAGTCGGCTGAGATGCGGGGCTTGAGAGGGTCTGTACATAGGTAACCACGTACCAGGCGTCTTCATTGGAAATGATTTGAGGCGCATAGGCAAACATCGCGGTTCCCGGGCTTCCGTGGGTCACCACCCAATAGAGTTCACCATCCGTGCGCAGTCCGTGGAATTGAGGGTCGGTGAAGTTTCTCGGGGGCGGCACCAGCCCAACACCGGCCGGACCATCACCCTTCCCCTCAACGCCGTGGCAGGTATAACAGGCTCCGGTGCTGGTGAAGATTGTCTTGCCCCTGGCGAGATTTTCAGGCGTTGGTGTGACCGGGTTTTGTAACATCTTGGCCGCCGCGAGCAGCTCGGGTGGCACCCTCGGCACCGACAGATCAGACGCCGTTCCCGCGGCCTGATTTTGGTGGCTGGGTTGTCTGACCGTCGTAGATGTCAGGAAAATGGTGATCAGGTAAAAAGCCGCCAGCACCGAACCGAGCGCAATAATCGTCCTCTTCATACGATGGTCAAGATTCCTGGCGCGCGCTAATACGCCATGATCCCGTCTCCCTGTCTAACATATCATCACAAGTCTCAAAATGAAAAGGGCCGCTTCGAATAAGCAAGCGGCCCTTTTCCCATCAAAGAGGAGGTTGTCTCACGGCTTTTATTTCTTCTTCGCCCCGCTGTGGCCTTTGCCGTTGCCGTTATGTATGCTCTGGGTCTTTCGAATCACCCACCACTGAAGGCCGACAACGATCCCGATCATGATAAATGGATAAACATAGGCCTTTGTCGGCGTCAGCGGCTTCAGAACCACATAATACCACGCCGACAACGACATACGGGCGCCAGCCTCACCGTTATCCCCATCCCACGCCTGGAAGGCAATGGGAATATATTTGTTCACTTCAAATTGGACATCATTCTCTTTATCGTCGGTCTTCAGCGATCTCGTGAGAATGACAGACCAGTGGCCATTCTTAAAGTGCGCATCCTCGGCCTTGATAACGGTCTTCCTTGCCACAATCTCTGGATCGCCATTCGCTCCATTAATGCCGTGGCCCGTATAGGCGACGACCGATCCGTCGCTCTGCCATTTCCACAAATCGACCGGCTTGATCGGATCACCAAGGATGAAGAAGGGTCGCTCCGGTGCCACCAGTTTCTGCCAGTCAGCGGGGAATTGAATCTCCACGGCGTCATTGTAGATGACCGGCTCCGGATAGGTCAGCCCGGGATAGAGATCCTTGAACTGGTCCTTGACCTCATCAAAGACCATCTTGTTGGCGTAATAGGCAACCGGAATCGTCAAGTCCGCCACATTGATCGGCGGGGGAAGATTCGAACCCTCCGCGTGACTTTCGTTCCGATCATCCCACTCCAGCAGGAAGGCGATGGCATCCTTGTTGTAGAGGGATTTCACCCACACTTCTTCAATCCGACGATTGAAATTTTGCGGCTTCCTGGTGATCTGACCGCCCAGCCCGACGAATCGCGGTTCTTGTGAGTTCCACTTGGGGTCATTGGCGG
>DATJYI010000177.1:0-9057 GCA_035499635.1 Nitrospiria bacterium
CTTGTAGCCCAAGAACTGTAGGATCCTGGGCTGATGTTGTTTCCCTGGTTCTCTCCCATGCTCCCAGTTGTAGACTGTCGAGGCGGTGACCCCGATTCGCTCTGCCACTTGGGCCTGGTATAAGCCAAGATCGCATCCGTCGCTTTCTGACCTGCTCTCCTAAGGTCCTGGGTGCCACTGGATAGCCCTTCGGTGGTACAATAGGGCGTGGCAATGTCAATGTATAGTAGCGGATGTGTTTTCCGACGTACTTGGCAAAGGTTCCCGAATCCCTGCCCCTGCGGCTTTTTCACCGATCCCCAACGCGCCTGCCGCTGCACGCCGCCGCAGATCCAGCGCTACCGGGCCAAGATTTCCGGCCCCCTCCTCGACCGGATCGACGTGCAGATCGAAGTGCCGGCGGTGCCCGTCCGCGATCTGTCAGCCGACCATGCGCAGGAACGCTCGGCGGCGATCCGCGCGCGGGTGATGAGGGCCCGGGCCCTCCAGCGGACGCGCTACCGGGCAGACGGCATCACCTGCAATGCCGAGCTGACGCCGCGTTTGGTCAGAAAATATTGCCGGGTGGATGACGCCTCGAAGCGGCTCCTGGAGCTGGCGATGGAGCGGCTGGGGCTGTCGGCGCGCGCCTACAGCCGCATTTTGAAAGTGGCCAGGACGATCGCCGATCTGGACATTCGCGACGCCATCGCGGCATCGGATGTCGCTGAAGCGATCGCCTACCGGTCGTTTGACCGCGGGTTGGGTGATCGCCAGTTTGGAGACCGCCGGTTTGAGGGCACGGCGTAATAGGACTGGCCGCGCTCTAAACTTTGACCGCTCGATGCCGCGAGCGTATCATTCCTCCCTGCGATGCACGGTAGGCGAACGTCCCTCACCATCGACCTTCTTGGACGATATGAGAACTTTTTGTCCGAGTTCGGAGGTCCGGATGAACCCGGGATTCTGCGTCCGTCATGAAGGTCTGAAAGTTCTGATGGAATGGACATCATGAAATCGAACCGACCGCATCACGCCATGCCTCGTTTAAGGACTACACCTCGCACCTCGGCCGTTTCACTGCGATCAATGGTGATGTCCTCCGTTCTGTGATGACGTGTCCGCGGCTGCGGCCGAAATGCAAGAGGCGAACGTCCGTTCCAGCAGACCCGCGTCAATGCCGCCCGCCGCACCGATCGCGATGATTTGCGTGCGGGGTGCGCGCTGACCCCACTCGTCTTGCAACGAGATGTCCACGCGCCTACCGACCACCTGCAGCACCGCCCGCCGGTGTGGCGCGTCAACGCTGTACACCACCCCTTTGGCCCGGTATACAGACCCCGGCAGCTTACGCAATGTTTCCCGTAGCGCGTCCAATGCCAGCGGCTGGTCTGTCTCGTAGCTCCAGGTGCTGAACACCTTTGAGTGGTCATGCTCGTGGGAGTCATCATGGAACGTCCGGCCGGTGCAGCCTGGCTGGACGGCGTGCGAGTGAAGGCCTGTCCGGGCAGGATCGAAACGCCCGACGCCCAACAGGATTTCGTAGGGCACCTCGCAATAATTGGTTTCAACGATCCGCAGACGGTTGAAATGCTCGTCGAGCCACGCCCGGACTTTCTCGACTTGCTTGAGACCTGCCAGGTCGACTTTATTCAGAATCAGCATGTCCGCAAATCCGACCTGGCGGAGCTTGAGCTCCATCAGGGGCGGATACTCGGGGTGCGCGAAGACCTGCTCCGCGTCCATGATGCAGGTGACGCTGTCAAGCCGGATGCGGTCCCGCAGATTGAGATCGTTGAAGGTCGCGAAAATCCCGGCAGGATCGGCGACGCCGCTGGCTTCGAGCAGGATGTATTCGATGGATTCCTGGCGTGCGAGCAAGGCGTCGACGGACTCTACAAGATCGTCGCGAATCTGGCAGCAGACGCAGCCGTTGGCCAGGCTGATCATGTTCACGTCCACCCCGACGACGAGTTCGGCATCGATATTGATCGAGCCGAAGTCATTGACGAGGACTCCCACGCGCAGACCGTGATTCCCGGTCAGGATGCGATTCAACAGCGTCGTTTTTCCCGCCCCGAGAAAGCCGGTCAGAATTGTTAACGGAACGATGGTGCCATTGTCGTGTATGATTTCCATGTGGAGACTTCCTTCCAGCGAGTCGTCTGCCCGGACATAAACCGGAATTGTTCTCGATGCAGCCCCCGAGCGTCCCACCGCGACCGACGCGGTGGGACACCGGGAGTACACGGCTATTTCTTAATGAATTTATTCAAATCAATATTCAACGCCTCCGCCATCTTGCGGAGATCGACCAACTGCGGATTTGGCAGCTTGGTGAGCGGATCGCGGTAGACGTCAGGCGGATAGTACTTGTGCGGATCGATCTCAAGCTCGCGCGTCAATTTCTCCTGCTGTTGTTCGCGCGGCAACCGCGGTTGTGGCACGACGCCCATGCCCGTCGCAATCGGCAGCGGGTCGCCGAAGAGCAAGGTGGGTGGCGGCAAGGACTGGCCCGCGAATCCCGGCAGGACGGCATCGCGTTGCCAGATTGCGTCCTTGGTCACGTTGACCGTAACCACGTCCGGCGCGCCATACAGGAACAGCCCTTTCCAATGGGCGCGAATGTCCGCGGTTTGTTCGTTCAGTGTGTCATCGTCAAACGCCAGATGTGTCGCCATACCGACCCGCGGGTTGACCTGGTTGATGAGATAACCGGTGGCATAAGCCAACGTATGGTGGATGTCCACTGTGTAGTTAAAGAGGAATTCTGGGAGCCCGTACTTGAGCATGTTGAGGCGCGCCAGATCGGGCTGCAACTCGGTCACAAAAACATCCACGCCCTTCGCATACTTTTCCGTCAGTTTGTCGGGCCGGCCGTCGCCGGTCCACACAAATGACAACCCGTTCCAGTCCAGACGGTAGGCTGAGGCGCCGTCCTTCACATGCGAGCGCCGCCAATGACGCACGGTGACGCCGTTCTTGTCGTAGCAGATGCCATTCTCATCCCTCCAGTCGAACTCGTTGACCTCGACCTCGTATCCGTCCCCGATCGGGCAGGCGTCGAACGCTTCCAGGTGCCATTTGAGCATCTGCTTCATACCCGCGACCATGGCCTTGGTGCCGAGGTCCGGAGTACGTCCGGAAGGTCCGGTAACGCGCAACGGCATGTGCCACCGTCCTGCCCACGCCGAGAAGGGGAGGAGATAGGACAGGTCGTGGTAATGGTCCACATGGAGGTGGGTGAGGAAGATGTCGTTAATAGCCGGGACTGGCACACCCATGGAGAGGATGTTCTTGACGCAGCCGGGGCCGAAATCGAAGAAAAAGCGATCGCCATTACCCAGTTCGACCATGATGGCGGTGCCGGCCTGGTCGCGCCGGGGCGGGAAGGGGCAACTGCCCACGAACGAAATGCGCATTTCGTCCGACCCGAGGGGCTCACTACCAGGGAAGTAGTTCATCCGACTCCGAACTGACGGCGTTGGTTTGTAGTAGGGCGGGAATTGGAGACCGGTGCCCGGCCCACCGCCGTAGGGATTCGTGGGTTCGCACGCGTCTGGATTTGGTGTGGCTGCTTGCGCCGGGGACACGGCATTCGTTACCGCTGTCACCGCCGCCCCCATGCCAGTCACTGCCGCCATGCCAACCGCTGTCGAGCCGATGATTTTCAAGATGTCACGTCGATCCATGATGTTCGGTTCTTTGTTTTCACTGCTCATATCTGATTCCTTGCTCGGTTCTTTGTCATCATTGTTCATGGGTGGCACCCCGAGTGGCTAATTGCTTCTTGAGTGTGTGGCAGGTAGTTTCAGATCGTTGCTGATCGATACGAAGTTGTTCAGGAGAGCCAAGGGCAGTGACATGCTCAACCAGATAAGTCATCAGGATGCCGAATGGGAGCACTCTTCGTAAAAGAATGAGAAGGTGGAGCTCTCTTTGGCCTGATCGAGATTATTCAAGGTGTATGGGAAGAGCAATGGAGAGGGGATAGATCTCCATAGCGTAGTGGGTCTTCACCGGCAACTTCTCCTCGGCCCCCTCTAGCCGGGTTTAAAATCTGAAACCGTGCCTCCGCCGCAGGCGAATCGTACAGACGCCATCCGTCCGAAGCATCCGAATGGTCTCCTCACTCGGAAGACGAAGACATGGTGAGTAATATAGTGGAGACAAAGGACAAATGATATTGGCCTTTGGTCCAATATCATAACGACGGACGTACGGCAGTACGCCTTCCCGATGTGCTGATGATAGGGAAGAAACACGAAACTAGATATTTCCCGCGCTTTGTGCATTAACAGCGGTAATCCGGATACCGGGGATTCACGGACCGGGGGGCTTGGACGATCAGGCCTTCACCGGTTACAGTTTCTGACGTTCTCACTGGACCAAGGGGACCAATCCGGCCGGCATCCGTGGAACTGCGACCTCTTTCGAATACCATACTTCTTCACATCAGACATCAGAATGATCTCGCCTCCTGCTCCCGTTCCTTGCGATCAATTTGAGCTGATTGAGGCTGGTCGACTCCATTCCAAGGTCATCAATAATGTTGTGGAATTCGAAGGAGCCGCTTTGTATCGTTTCTTTGTCTGTTCGTTGACACTTGATCTGGGGAAGCCATTCTTGTTTCAACATCGTGCTAAATGCTATCATGTGGTGCACGTACCGATACCGGTTCCACCGGATGATGTGCTGGCCATCGTGCAGCCGATTTTTCAGCGTCTTGCTCCCGGGTGTGCCGAATTGATTGGATGGGTCAAGGACGATCTTAACTGGATTTTCAGTTTCACGACGACGTCCTCAACCCAGGCGAGAAGCGCACCTCATTTACAATGGCAAGTCCGGCTAGCAATGGACGAAGCGGTGCAACACATCCGGCGCAAAGGAGGAGCAAACGATGTTTGGTCTCGGCATGCCTGAACTGATCGTCATCTTGCTGATCGTCCTGGTCATCTTCGGGGTCGGGAAGTTACCGGGAATCGGGGAGGGGTTGGGCAAAGCCATCCGCGGCTTTAAAAAAGGCTTGTCGGACGGGGAGGATCACACGGACGAGCCGTCCGATCGTTCCAGCCGTCATTGACACACCGCGCGGCCAAAGCCGCCACAGGCATCATAGCCAACAGAACCTCTTGACCTGATTGCGTGTTGCCGGAACTTCAGCAGGTGTCTAGCTGCGAAGTGATCCATGGCAATTATCGGATCGTCTACCGTGTGATCAAGCCCGATGTTTAAATCCTCACCGTTATTCACACTTTGCGCCAGTTCAAGCTCCCGAAGGAGTAACCCACTTCTGGCCAGCCAAATCCCCATGCAATAGTCACGTATCAATTCTCTCTGACCACATGATTGGCGCCAGCAATTGGACACCATTTCAAACGAGTCACTCCCCCGGTCCCTCCGATTGCAACCGGCCGCCGCTCTCGTCTCCGACCGGCCCCGCCGGAATATTTGACTCGTCGACGCCACAAGCTTATAATCGCCCTTCGACGCTCTTGGGGGAGGTGTGTCCCCCGCCCCGGGTCAGACTGCGTGAATCCGCCAATGGCTGAACGAACACAACAGCGACGATCAAGCGACCGCGCGTATCGGCAAACCGACGCGTTGTTGCAGGCCCTGAGCCGGGTCGAATTCCAGTACACCAACGGATTCGACCCTGAAAGATTGTTTGACGAGTTGCTGGCAAGCTCGCTCTCGTTGACGGGAAGCGGTTACGGCTTCATTGGCGAGGTGGTTACAGGCCTCAACGGCGCCGCATCGTTGCAGGTGCGCGCCCTGATAAACCTATCCATGGACGAAGTGGAGCCGGTCGCGCTGCTCGACGCGCTCATGATGGCGCAGCAGCCGGTTGTGTGCGATCTCCTTTCCGACGATGACGCGTCGACAAGACGCCATGAGATCAAATCGGCGTGGCTCCTCCCGATCCATTGCCGGGGCGTCTTGGTGGGCGTGGTCGGCGTGGCCGATCATCAGAAGGGCCACAACGCGGAGCTGGTCGCCCACCTGAAGCCCTTCCTGATTATGTGCGGCATCCTGATCGAAGCCTTGAAAAACGATCAGAATCTCCGGCAGGCGGGCCATGTGCTCCGGGAGAGCGACCAACGCTTCCGCATCATGGCCGACACGGCCCCCGTGATGATTTGGGTGGCCGGACTGGACAAGCGCTGCACTTATTTTAACAAGGTCTGGCTGGAATTCACCGGCCGGCCGTTGGAGAAAGAGTTGGGCAACGGGTGGGCGGAGGGGGTTCATTCGGAGGATTATGAGCGCTGCCTGGAGATCTATGCGACCGCGTTTGACGCGCGCCGGGAGTTCAAAATGGAATATCGCCTCAGACGCGCCGACGGCGAGTACCGCTGGATTCTGGACCACGGCACCCCACGCTATCTTCCCAACGGCAGCTTTGTCGGCTACATCGGCTCCTGCGTCGACATTACCGACCGCAGAGAGGCGGAGGAAGCGCTCAGGGAGGGGCGCGCCTTCCTGAGGCAGGTGATCGACATCGATCCAAACTTTATCTTCGCCAAGGACCATGACGGGCGATTTATCCTGGCCAACCAGGCGGTGGCGGACGCCTATGGCACGACCGTGGAGAATCTCATCGGAAAAACCGACGCGGATTTTAATCGAGACGCCGAAGAAGTTGAATTTTTCCGGCGCAAGGATCTGGAAGCGATGAAGACGCTGCGGGAACAGTTCATCCCGGAAGAACGCATCACCGACGCGAACGGCAAGGTACGCTGGCTGCAGACGATCAAACGGCCGATCATCGGGAAAGACGGGACGGCCCACCTGCTACTCGGCTCGGCGACCGACATCACCGCACGGAAGCAGGCGGAGCTGGACGCGGCTCGGCAGCGCAACGAGCTGGCCCACCTGTCGCGCGTGGCGATGCTGGGCGAGCTGTCCGGCTCGCTGGCGCATGAGTTGAACCAGCCGCTGGCGGCGATCCTCAGCAACGCCCAGGCCGCCCAGCGTTTTCTGGCTCGCGAGGATGCCGACCTCGATGAGGTCCGGGAAATCCTGAAGGACATCGTGGCCGAGGACAAGCGCGCCGGCGAAGTGATCCATCGACTGCGTCTGCTGCTCAAAAAAGGGGAGGTGCAGCGCCAGCCGTTGGACGTGAACGAGCTGGCATATGAAGTCCTGTTGTTGATCCGCAGCGATCTGGTCAATTACGGCGTGACTGTGAGTACCGGATTTGAGCCGGAACTGCCGACGGTGCAGGGCGACCGGGTGCAAATTCAGCAGGTGCTGCTCAACCTGATCATGAACGCCTGCAGCGCCATGGCCGACGATGAACCGGCCGACCGCCGGCTCGTCCTGCGCACGGAGCGGGCCGAGGGAGGGGTTCACATCGCCGTGAGCGACAACGGCCGAGGAATTCCTCAACAAAATCTGGACCGCATCTTCGAGCCCTTTTTTACCACCCGGGCGGAAGGGATGGGACTGGGGCTGACGGTCTGCCGGACGATCGTCACCGCCCACGGCGGAACGCTCCGGGCCTTGAATAATCCCGACCGCGGCGCGAGCATGCACGTCATACTGCCCGCCGATCCGGGGGACGCCGCATGAGCCGGGCCGAGCCGACCGTTTTCATCGTGGATGACGAGCCGGCCGTGCTGACTGCCGTCTCGCGTCTCTTCCGATCAGCCGGAATGCGTGTGGCGACGTTCACGTCGCCGACGGAGTTTCTCAACCATTACGACCCGGCCGCGCCGGGCTGCCTGGTGCTGGACGTCGCCATGCCCGGCTTGAACGGACTGGAATTGCAACAGGCGCTGACCGCCGGGGGCGCCGGGCTGCCGATCATCTTCCTCACCGGACGGGCGGACATTCCGATGAGCGTGCAGGCGATGAAGCGGGGCGCCGTCGATTTCCTCTGCAAACCGGTGGATGATGCCACGCTGTTCACCGCCGTCCGCGCGGCCATTGAACAGGATCACATCAACCGGCGGGCGCAGGCCGAGCGGGCCGACATTCAACGGCGGCTGGCGACGCTCACGCCGCGCGAGCGGGAGGTGCTGGCCCATGTCGTATCCGGGCAGCCCAACAAACAGATCGCGGGCGATCTGGGCACCGTGGAAAAGACGATCAAGGTCCATCGGGCGCGCGTTATGGAGAAAATGAACGCGCGGTCGCTGGCCGAACTGGTGACGCTAGCCCAACGGGCGGGCATGACGACGGCGCTTCGGCGGCTTGACCGCCCGGCCCCGATCCGGACCGACCGTCCCCCTTCCCATCCCACAAGCTAAGCGGCAGAACCGCTTGGTCCTCAGTCCTACCGCCTCAATGGCACGCCGTGTGCCTCCTTTATATATATAGGGGATCGCGTCGCCGGTTAAATGTGGTGCCCGTGCGGATGGGGCAAAGAAAGGTCATTGGGTAATTCCCCGAAAGCAAGGCTTTCGGGTTGGCGTTGCCCCCACCCCCCGAGCCGCCGAGTGGCTACCATCGGCCTCTGTCTCCCCTGGATTGCTCCGGGTCCATGCGAAACGGTGTGATTTGCAAAGGAATAGTCTGCTTTTGATTCAGTGATATCCCCACCGCCCTAATCCTTACCCACACGTTCGCTGTGTAGAGCCTCACAGGCAAACCCACAGCCCCTCTATTGGACCAAAGTCCACTATTGATTCTTCGGGCAATATGCTACTGTACAGCGGTGTCTTCCCTCCGGCCATTTATTGCGATCGTCGATGATGAAGAGGCCGTGCGGAAGGCGTTGATGAGGCTGATGCGCTCGGCCGGGTTGGAGGCGGCAATCTTTTCTTCGGGGGCGGAATTTCTGGAGTCGCTTGGGACGCGCCGGCCGGATTGCGTGGTGCTTGATCTTCATATGCCCGGGATGAGCGGATTCGAAGTCCAGGCCCGGCTCGCGGAGGGCGGCGATGCAATGCCCGTCATCATCATCACCGCCCATGATTCACCGGAGGCACGCGAGCGGGCGCTGGCCGCCCACGCGCGGGCTTATCTGCGCAAACCGTTGGATGACCAGGCGTTGCTCGATGCCATTGACGCCGCGATCGCCCATGAACACAGTTAACGACGCAGGATAAGGAGAGCCTCTATGCCACATCG
>DATJYI010000178.1:0-7095 GCA_035499635.1 Nitrospiria bacterium
GCATCGGGGGAACATCGTAGCGGAAACGGGTGGCGATATCAAGCGCAAACCAGTGCGGTGAGCCAGTGCCGATTCGCCAGCACGAGGGCTGGGTTGTCAGGGTCGGGGCTCCGCGGCCGGTCGCTCCGGCGCACGGACTGATCTGATTGCGCTGCCTGCGGAACTTGTTGACCACGCGGCTTCGCCGTGGTCAACTTTGGACATCCTCGGCTTCCCGCCCTCAGCGGGAACCGCGTTCTTGCCTGAGGGCGCCTCCCGCTCAGGCCGCTCGACCCGGCCCTGACAACGGGGAGATGAAGATGGTAGACAAAGACACTCCCAGCTTCCAGGGATTGAGTTAGAGGGACGGTGTACAATATACCGGTATGGACGAGCCGTTAACGCCGGAACTGCTCGTGCAGGCCTATGCGCAGGGCTTCTTCCCGATGGGGGAGGAGGACGGCTCGATTGCCTGGTATTGGCCCGATCCACGAACGATCATCCCGCTCGATGGCTTCCATGTGTCGAAGCGGTTGGTGCAGACGGTCAGGCAACAACGTTTCAAGATCGCGATCGATCATGATTTTGAAGGCGTGATGCGCGGATGCGCCGACCGGGAGGAGACCTGGATCACCGAACCGATCGTGGCCGCCTATACGGCGCTGCACCGGCAGGGGGTGGCCCATTCGATCGAAGCCTACAAGGACGGCAGACTGGTCGGCGGGATCTACGGCGTCAGTCTGGGAGGCGCGTTCATGGGTGAATCGATGTTCTCCCGCGTGACCGATGCATCCAAAGTTTGCCTCGTCCATCTGGTCGAACGATTGCGCGAGCGGGGCTACACCCTGTTTGACGTGCAATTTACGACCGAACACTTAAAACGGTTCGGCGCGGTGGAGATCCCGCGGAAGGAGTATCTTACCCATCTGCGGATTGCGTTGAGGCAGGCATGCCACTTTGCGTAATGATCACTTGATTGCGATTGCCACAATTGCTGCCAACATCGCCGCAATGGGCAGTGTGGTGACCCATGCGAGTAGAATCGTGCCAATCATCCTCCAGTTGGCCTGACCGTTGACAGCGCCGATGCCGAAGAGCGCGCCGCAGGAGACGTGGGTGGTGGAGACGGGCACGCCCAGCTTGGAGGCGAAGATCACGAGTGCCAAGGTAATCAGGTTGGCGGTCAACCCCTGACCGTGAGTCATCAGTGTGATCCGGTGGCTCATGGTCTCCGCGACGCGACGGGCGCTGATCAGGCCTCCCACGGCGATTGCGACGGCAGTCAGGATGAGGCCTGAGGGTAACTTGAGCGCCTGTGCGGTGATCATAAGCGCGGCAATCTTGGGGGTGTCGTTCAGACCGCGGGCAAAGCTGACAGCGCCGGCGCTCAAATAATGTAGACGATCCAGTGCTGTCTGTACGTTCACTCCGGCCAGGATGCCTGCATATCTTTGGAAACACTCCCGCTCGGTTCCGACAGCCAGCGATGGCGCCAATTCGACAGCAGTGGCGGTCGCCTGGCCTCGGAATGTCTCGATGGCGATGACCTGCACCTCTTCTCCGATGCAGACGCATGTTTCCTGCGTGATCGCCATTGTGAGGCGCAGACGGTGAGCGACAGGATAAATGATGATCGCGAATCCCAGCGCCAACAAAGGGCTGGTCACCAACGGAAGGAGGAACATGCTCTTTAGTCCAGTGAGATTGATACCCCCAGATCCATGGACGGCAAGACCGGCGCCGAGCAGTGCGCCGAGCAGTCCATGAGTGGTAGAGATCGGAAATCCGAAATGAGTGGCCAGCAGAACCGTGACCGCGGCGCCAATAGCAACGGCGATCAAGAAGGCGGGATTGGCGATCGTGGCTTCGGGCACCAATCCTTTGCCGCTGAATGTGTTGATCAACATTGTGCCAAGTGCGAGGGCGGTCAGCGAGCCAAGAAAAGTGGTGCCGGTGGCCCACCAGAGCGCGTGCCGGTAATTGGAGGTGCCGGAGCCGAAGAGTGTGGCGACACCCTTGAAGTTGTCATTGGCGCCGTTGGCGTAGGCCAGCCAGAAGACGGCAAGGAGTATGAAGAGCATCGAAGTTGACATCATTGCGAGTCCGCTATCGATCATTCGTCATGATAATGAATTGGGTATCTCATTCGAATATTTCCAAGCGGGGGATTTACCGAATGACCTCTACGTCCGTCTACACCCATTATCCCTTACCCCTTACGTTTTACTCCGGACGGCTTTTACCTCATCCATCCGAACCACGCCCGGAGAATCCGCTTGGTCCCCGTCGTCAGCAGAGTCTTCCGCCACAGCGTGGCCGCTTTCTTGATCGCTTCGGCCTGCGTTGGGTAGGGATAGATCGTGTTGGTGATCGCACCCACCCGCAGCCCCGCCCGCATCGCCAGGCTGAGCTGGCTGATCAGCTCGCCGGCGTGCGAGGCGACGATCACGGCGCCGACGATGACGTCGCTCCCTTTTTTCACGTGGAGGCGGACCAGCCCCTCCTCTTCGCCGTCCAGGCGGGCGCGGTCGACGTCCTTCAGGGGCACGGTGAAGCTCTGGATTTCGATGCCCTGGGATTGCGCCTCCGCTTCGGTCAGGCCGATGTGGGCCAGCTCAGGCTCGGTGTAGGTGCATCGGGGTATGACGAGCAGGCTGGTCGTGGCGTAGCCGATGCCGAACGGGTGGGGGAACAACGCGTTCTGGATGAGGATCTGCGCCTGCGCATCGGCGGCGTGGGTGAATTTCTCGGCCGAGCAGACGTCGCCGGCGGCATAGATGCGCGGGTTGCTCGTCTGCAGCAGCGGATTGACCGTCACGCCCGCGGCGGTGAAGGCGACTCCAACCCGCTCGAGCCCCAGCCCTTCCACATTTGGGACACGGCCCGCACCAACGAGGATGGCGTCGACGGCCAGTTCCTGCATCCGCCCTCCCGCAGTAACGTGCAACACTTTCTCGTTGCCGCGCCGGTCGACTTTATTGATCGTCGAGCGGAATGCAAATTGCACCCCGTCCCGCTCCAGCGCGGCCTGAACAAGCTGTGCCGCATCGGGCTCCTCACGGGACAGCGCGTGAGCGGCCTGTTCCAGCACGGTGACCCGGCTGCCGAAGCGGGCGAAGGCCTGGGCCAGTTCGCAACCGATCGGTCCGGCGCCGATGACGGCCAGTCGCGGCGGCAGTTCGGTCAGCGTGAAGACCGTTTCGTTGGTCAGGCAGCCGGCCTCCTCCAAACCGGGAATGGGCGGGATCGCCGCCCGCGCACCGGTGCAGATGGCGGCCCTGACGAATCGGAGGCGCGTGCCGTTGATCTCCACGCTGCGGCGGTCGACAAAGCGGCCCTCTCCGAAGAAGACATCCACGCCCAATTCTTTGAATCGTTGCGCTGAATCATTGTGGCTGATGTCGGCGCGCAGCCGCCGCATCCTGGTCATGGCCGCGCTGAAGTCGCCCCGCACGTCCGCGGCCACATTCACGCCGAATCGTCCCGCATCGCGCACGGTCGCCCAGGCGCGGGCGGCGCGCAGCACCCCCTTGGATGGGACGCAACCGACGTTCAGGCAGTCTCCGCCCATCAGCACCTTTTCAACCAACGCCACCTTGGCGCCCAGCGCGGAGGCAACGGCGGCCGTGACCAGTCCGGCCGTCCCCGCGCCGAGCACGACCAGATTGTACGACGCGGCCGGTTCGGGATTGACCCAGTCTGACGGATGGACGCGGGCCAGGAGCGCCCGGTTCTGCTCGTCGTCGGGCTGGATGAAGCTCGAGAGCGGGCTGGTCATGACGGCGTCCCGCGCCGTTTGCCAGACAACTGTCGGTACAGGGTCGGCGCCAGCGCCAGCAGCCCCAGCAGGAGGAAGGCCAGCAGCACGTGGGGCGAGGCGATGTCGGCAATCCGGTTAATCGTGCCGAGCTCGCGGCCTGCGTAGGCGTAGACGAGGCTGCCGGGGATGATGCCGAGCGTGGTGGCGGCGACGAACGTGCCGAGAGGCGTTTTGGTCAGGCCGGAGAGCAGGTTGATGATGAAGAAGGGGAAGATTGGCATCAACCTGAGGCTGATGAGATAGCCGAAGGCGTTGTGCGCGAAACCCCGTTGAAACGCGGCCAGCCGGCGTCCCCACCGCGCCTCGACCCAGTCATGAAAGAGATACCGGGCCGAGAGGAAGGACAGCGTGGCGCCGCCGGTCGCGCCGATGTTGGCGTAGATCGCGCCGGCGATCGTGCCGAAGAGAAAGCCCCCGGTCAGGGTAAAGAGCGCGGCGCCTGGCAGCGAGAGGGCGGCCACGGCGATGTAGAGCAGAATGAAAATCAGCGCGGCGGCGAGGTAGTGCTCGTCTGTGTAGGCCAGCAACCGGTCTCGATTGATTTGGATCGTTTCCAGCGACAGGTAACGGTTCAAATGAAAAAGAAAAAAGATTGCCACGCCGGCCAGCAGGCAGGAGGCGACGATCAGCCTGCCCTTAAACGACCGGGTCGATCGAACAGGGGAGACAGAGGGAGGAGGCGTTTCCATTGAAGCCTGAACCGGTTTCATGGCCACAGGCCGCCATCTTAGCACTCTGTTGATTGGATGCGCCAGACAATGAAATAAACCTTGACAGGGGAACGATCGTTCACCTATCATGTAAATCATGATAGCCCGCCAAGCCCAGCCGCTTCCAGCACGAATCAGCGCGCTTCGAGAATTTCACCGCTCCAGCGGCCGGATGCCCAGCTTCGCCGAGTTGGGCCGGCTGGTGGGGCTGCGCTCGAAGCATGCCGTCTGGAAATTGGTCAAACGGTTGGAAGCGGCCGGCGTGGTGGCGCGCGACGCGACCGGCCGGTTGATCCCGGGTTCGAAAATGGGCCCGGTCAAGCTGTTGGGAACGGTGGAGGCGGGCCTTCCCGGGCCGGCCGAAGAGGGATTGCTGGAAACCCTCTCGCTCGATCACTGGCTTGTTCGCAACCGCGAGGCGAGTTTTTTGCTGAAAGTCTCCGGCGATTCGATGATCGAGGCCGGGATCCTGCCCGGCGATCTGGTCATCGTCGACCGGAGCCGGACGCCGAAGAACGGCGACGTGGTGGTGGCCGAGGTGGACGGCGCCTGGACGATCAAGCACTTCCGCAAACAGGGCGACTCGGTGACGCTCCTGCCGGCCAACGCCAAGTACGGCCCGATCAAGGCGCGCAGCGAACTGCGCGTCGCGGGCGTGGTGACGTCGGTGATCCGGAGCTATTATCCGTCGGGCGAGCCGAAGAGAAAATAGCGGATATGGACGCCATCCAGAAATTAACCATCTTGGGCGAGGGAGCGGCGCAGGAGCATGAGCTGGCGGCCGGTCAATCGACTCCAGGGGCGACTCCGGGTTGTTTCACACCGCAACGCGTGCCGTTCCTGGGCGATGATCCCCGTACGCGACACCGAAATCTTGCCCCCTTGCATCCGCTCGGGGCAAAAAGCGCGCAGCGCTTTTTGCCGGGCGGCATTCACGTCAGTCAGGTTGGCGGAGGACGCACCGTCAAACTCTTGAAAGTATTGCAGACGAACGTCTGTGAGTTCGACTGCTTCTACTGCGAGCACCGGGCCAGCCGCGACGTCCCCCGCACCTACGTCTCGCCGGACGAGCTGGCGAAGACCTTCATGCAGCTGCACCGGGCGCGGCTGGTCGACGGGCTTTTCCTTTCGTCCGGTATTACGAAAAAGGTCGACACGATGCAGGAGCGGATCGTCCAGACGGCGGAGATCCTGCGCCGGCGGTATCAATTCAAGGGCTACATCCATTTGAAGATCATGCCCGGAGCGAGCCCGGCCGCCGTCGAACGGACGGTGCAGCTGGCCGACCGCGTCTCGCTGAACCTGGAGGCGCCGACGCCCGCGCATCTGTCCCGGTTGTCGTCGAAGAAAGATTTTCTCGACGCGATCCTGACCCGGATGGTCTGGATCAACCGGCTGACGGAGCAACAGCCGGGGCTGGCACGGGCCGGCCAGATCACCCAGTTTGTCGTTGGGGCGTCGGGTGAATCGGATCTCGATCTCCTGGGGACGACGGCCCGCCTCTACCGGAAGATCAAATTGCGCCGCGCCTACTTCAGCGCCTTCTCGCCGATTCCCGACACGCCGCTCGATCACGTGCCGCCCGCGCCCCTGCTGCGGCAGCACCGGCTCTATCAGGCCGACTGGCTGCTCCGGTTC
The DNA here is from genome assembly GCA_035499635.1 of Nitrospiria bacterium. Taxonomy (GTDB): domain Bacteria; phylum Nitrospirota; class Nitrospiria; order JACQCE01; family JACQCE01; genus JACQCE01. The sequence continues at coordinate 6,148 of DATJYI010000178.1, forward strand.
TACGGCTTCTCGGTCGATGAGATGGCGTTTGACGAGCAAGGGTTGCTGCCGCTGGCGGCCGATCCGAAGCTCGCCTGGGCTTTACGCCATCCGGAGTACTTTCCCCTGGAGCTGTCGACCGCGCCGCCGGAGCAGCTGCTGCGCGTGCCGGGCATCGGTCCGCTTTCGGCCAGGCGCATCACGGAGATTCGCCGGACAACGGCGCTCACCGATCTGAAACAGTTGACCAGGCTGGGCGTCGCCGCCAGGCGCGCCGCGCCGTTTGTGCTATTGAGCGGGCGCCAACCAGTCCAGGCCATCCGTTCAACTCGACCGGCCCAACTTGATCTTTGGTCTCCAGCAACCACAGGACGGGTATATGGCCAGGGCTAGAAAACTGAAATTTGACAAGGTCGGTTATTGGTCAGAGATTAAACTTGATATTGTGAAAGAGTACGCCAAGGCCTACTCTACGATCCTTACTGCGCAGAAACGCTTCTCTCATATTTACATCGATGCCTTTGCGGGCGCTGGGGTACACATTTCAAAGAAAACCGGAGGCTTTATTCCTGGCAGCCCGCTGAATGCCCTTTTGATACAACCACCATTTCAGGAGTTCCATTTCATTGACCTTGACGGCCAGAAGGTTAACCATCTAGAAAGGCTTGTTGAGGGGCGCACGGGGGTCCATATTTGCCTCGGTGATTGCAACCGCATCTTGTTGAATCAAATCTTCCCCAATGTTAAATATGAGGCCTTCCGTAGGGGCTTGTGTTTGCTTGATCCGTATGGACTGGATCTCGACTGGGAGGTTATTCGAACAGCCGGTCAGATGAAGAGCATTGATCTGTTTTTAAACTTTCCAATAATGGACATGAATCGTAATGTCCTCTGGAAAAATCCGCAGGGGATTGATACGGCGGATGTTGCACGTATGGATGCTTTTTGGGGCGATGAATCTTGGCGCTC
>DATJYI010000179.1:0-2333 GCA_035499635.1 Nitrospiria bacterium
TCTTGGGTTATCTATTCGGCAATTCCCGCCGGTAGGCGGGTGACGGCTCGTAAGGGTTCCGGAGGGAGCGCCGTGAAGGATCTTTGTGAGATGGTGGAGCGGATCGTCCGGTCATATTGGAGCCATTATCTGTCGCGGGTCAAGCTGCAAGGGGCGATCTATTATGCGGAGGCTGTGCTGGGCGTCCGAGCACTGTTCCTCCTCTTTTGTCTGGCCGCGGTCTGTATCGTGGTCTTCGCCTCTGGATTGCTGTTGATCCCCGTGGCCCTCTGCTTCTACATGCCTTGGCCGTCAGACGTCAAAGCCGTTGTGGCGATGCTGTTCGGTGTGGGGTATGCATTGGGGGCGCTGGTGGTCTTGGCCGCGATCTGCTCAGAGAAACGGTGGCTGAAGGTAAGCGGGGCGAAGGCGCTCATGACGAGGGCCGTGAAGGGAACGTAACAGGTGTTTCAGTTGCGAATCCATGGTCGGGGAGGTCAAGGGGTGGTGACCGCGGCGGAACTGGTTGCCGTTGCCGCCTTCCTTGACGGCAAGTACGCGCAGGCCTTCCCCAGCTTCGGGTCGGAACGGATGGGGGCGCCGGTCATGGCCTTCTGCCGGATATCCGAGCGGGCCATCCGGTTGCGCGAGCCGGTCATGAAGCCGGATGCATTGATTATCCAGGATCCGACGCTGTTGCATCAGGTCGATCTGTTCACCGGCCTGTCCCCATCGGGCTATCTGCTGCTGAACACGTCGCAGGAGCCGCATCGGCTGGGCCTCGACGATCTGATGGCGCGCCTGCCTGCCGCTCACATCCGAGCCGTGCCGGCCACCGAGATTGCGTTCAAGCAGACAGGCCGGCCGATTCCGAACGCTGCGCTCATCGGCGGACTGGCCGCGCTGACGGGGTGGGTGACGCTCGAGTCGGTGCGGAAGGCGATCAGCCAGAAATTTTCTGGAAGGGTCGGAGCGGCCAACGCGGCCGCGGCCCAGGCCGTCTACGAGGCAGTACGGTCGAGTCGGACGGCAAGCGAACGGGAGCGGACCCATGCGGTTGCAGATTGAAGGTTCGCAGGCGGTGGCCGCCGCCGTGGCGCTCTGCCGCCCGGAAGTCATCTCCTGCTACCCCATCACGCCTCAGACGCACATCGTCGAGCGGTTGTCGGAGTTGGTGCGCAACGGCAAGATCGGTTCGTGCCGGTTCATCAACGCTGAGTCGGAGTTCGGCGCCTTGAGCATCCTGATCGGCGCCTCCGCCGCGGGCGCCCGAACCTACACGGCCACCGCCAGCCAGGGGCTGCTCTTCATGACCGAGGCGGTCTACAACGCATCGGGCCTGGGGTTGCCGATCGTCATGACGATCGGCAACCGGGCGATCGGCGCACCGATCAACATTTGGAACGACCATTCCGACAGCATGGCGTTGCGAGACGCCGGCTGGATCCAACTCCACGCGGAGTCGAACCAGGAGGCGGTCGATCTGCACGTCCAGGCGTTCCGCCTGGCCGAGACGCTCAGCTGTCCCGTCATGGTCTGCATGGACGGTTTCGTTTTGACGCACGCGTATGAGCCCGTCGATCTTCCGACCCAGGAGCAGGTCGACGCGTTCCTGCCCCCCTACGAGCCGGTGCAACTGCTCGATCCTGACGATCCGATGACCATCGGCGCGATGGTTGGGCCCGAGGCGTTCGCTGAAGTGCGTTACTTGACCCATCACACACAACTTCGGGCGCTTGAGGAGATCGTTACCCTGGAGGCCGAATTTCTCCGGCAATTCGGCCGTGCGTCCGGAGGCCTGATCGAACGCTACCGGACCGAGGACGCCGAAACGATCCTGGTGGCGCTGGGCTCGGTCAACGGCACGATCCGCGAGGTGGTGGATGAATTGCGCGATGCGGGCGTCGCCATCGGCAGTCTCAAGATCGGCGCTTACCGGCCATTTCCCGTCGGCGCGGTGCGGGAGGCCCTGCATCCGTGCCGGCGGGCGATCGTGGTGGAGAAGGATCTGGCGCTGGGCAAGGGCGGCATCGTATCAAGTGACGTCAAGATGGCGCTGCGCGGCCTGCCGGTAATTGTGCAGACGGTGATCGCAGGCCTGGGCGGACGGTCGATTACCAAGGCGTCGCTCTTCCAGATGATCAATGAGGCCCGGGCCGGCAAGCTGGACGAGCCCCACTTTCTTGATCTTGACTGGGACGTCATTCGGAAGGAACTCGCCAGACGACAACAGCGGCGGCGGTCCGGCCCGACGGCGGAGCACGTCCTCCGCCAGGTGAACTCCGTGGCGTCAAAGGTGGTGTAGAAAGCCGATGGCGGATCAGCGGATCAAATTTTATCAGACCGGCACCTTC
>DATJYI010000180.1:0-15024 GCA_035499635.1 Nitrospiria bacterium
TTGGCCGTGCAGACCATCGCGCCGAAATCCATCAGCCCCTGATTGAAATCATAGGCATCGTTCGCCGGAATCAATCGTTCGGACAGCGCCCAGAGCCGCGCGCGCAGTTTCTTAACGTCGCCCCGTTTGAGAAAGATCCGGTGCAGCACCCGGGCCACGTTTGTGTCGAGGATCGGCGCGGCCTTCCCAAACGCGAAGGTGGCAATGGCCCCCGCCGTATACCGGCCGATGCCCTTGAACTGCTGCAGCTGTTCCGGTTCGCCGGGCAGCCGCCCGCCGTAGCGCTCGACCGTCTCGCAGGCGATTGAGTGCAGCCGGACCGGCCGGATGTTGTACCCCAGCGGATACCAACTTTTCGTCACTTCGCGCACCTTCGCCCCGGCCAGCGCTTCAAACGTGGGGTACCGTGAGAGAAATTCATGATACTTTGGAATGACCCGGTCCACCTGCGTCTGCTGGAGCATGATCTCGGAGACCAGAATGCGGTAGGGATCGGTCGTCCTGCGCCAGGGCAGGTCACGCCGATTTCTACGGTACCAGCCCAGCAACCGGCGCTGAAACGCCAGGCGAAGCCGGGGCTCGGGGGCATCGGAGGACGCTTTTTGTTTCCGCACGGGCCCCCGATTCAATACTCGCCGGGGCTCGGGGGCATCGCCAACCCGAACGCGACGCGTTCGGGGAATTCTCCCATTGACGACGCCATTCCGCACGGGTTTACCCTGAACGGTATTACCGTGAACGGGCCCCCGATTCAATACCCGCCGGGACTTGTCAGCGTCCGGTGCGGGCATCCGTGCGGACCTCCGCTTCACAAGCCGGACGGCCACGGACGCCGGCCTGGGGCACGAGGGAGCCTCACGTCAGGCTGTCCAGCACCGTTCGGACGGAGATCATCCCGACCGGCTGGTCCTGATGCGTCACCAGCAGGTGGCGGATGTTCTGCTCGCCCATCCTGCGCCGCGCTTCGTCAAGCGACGTCTCCTGATCCACCGATGCGATGGGGTAGCTCATGACCGACTCCGCGGTCACTGCGTTCGGCGACAGCTCCTTGGCCATGATCTTCCGCACCAGATCCTTTTCCGTGATGATGCCGACGACTTGGTCGTCGGATTTGACCAGGATGCTGCCGACGTCCTTCTGCGCCATCAGCTGACTGACCGTCAGGAGATTGGCATCAGGCCCGACCCACAGCAAATTTCGTGACATCACATCCAGGACTTTCGTTGACTTCAGGGTTTTCGCCATGGACTACTCCAGTCGAGGTTCAGTCCGCCGTGGGACCGCCACGAGGACCGGTGCCGAGCGTCACTCCGCCCTCCATCGCCACATCGGGGGCGCCAATCGGGCCTGACACATTTGCCACCAGGGGCGTATTGCCCAGCCCCTGCCACTTGACCTCCGCCCTCAGGGAGAGCAGCGTCCGGGAGACGGGCAGCTGCAACTGCGCCGTGCCGCTGACGTCGACCCGTCCCATCTGGCCCCTGGCCGAACAGTTGGAAATCGTCGCCCGTCCCCCCGTCAACGCCACGCCGCAAGTGGCCTGATCGAATTGGAGCTCCTCCACGGGCATCATTTGAAAAAATTTTCCACTCATCGCCATCTGTCGGATGTCAACAAACACCGTGCCGGTGCCGTACAACGGGTCCCGGGGTGACCACTCGTAACTGAGCGTCCCGGAGAGCCGGCCGCTCAACGCCTTGACCGTCGGGATCAGCGGCTGCAGCACGGCCAGATCCACTCCCTCCACCCGTGTCAGATCGACCCGCCATTGCACCCCGTCTTTCACCTGAGCCGAGGGCGGCAGACGCGCCAGTTCCACCACGCCCTGAATAACGCCGTTGGCGGGTCTGGCCTCCACGCGCACCACTTTGCGGCGCGACAGCAGCGAGGGCAACAGCGGCTCCACGCTGACCGATGAAAAATTCACCCACTCGCGCTGCCCGTCCGGTCCCGCGCCCGCCTGACTGCCCGGCTTGTCGATCGACACCCCCAGCCAGCGCAACCCAAACGGATAGAGCCGCTCGACCGCAACGGCGTGGATGCGGAAACCTGTCGCCACCTCAGCCTGCCGGACCAACCGGCGGCCAATGATATCGGTCGGCAGCGTGACAAACATAAAGACAACAAACAGCAGGAGCGCCACCAGGGCGTATCCCGCGATCGTCAGCCACCGCACCCGATCAGAACCCTCTCATCACACCGGAAAACCCGTGGGCGATTCTACAAGTCAATGACGGGAAAGTCAAAGCTATGCTATCATACGACGCATGACGCTTGCCGCGCAGGACGCTCGTCTGATCATCGCCGCCAGCGAGCAGGATTCCAATCTTTACTACGCTACTCGCTTTCTCGCACCAGATCCCTTCATCTATCTCCAGGATCACCGGGCGAAATTACTTCTCATGAGCGATCTCGAGCTTGACCGGGCCAAGGCCCAGGCGACGGTCGACGCGGTCTTCGCCTACAGCGACTATGAGGCCAAGGCGCGCGCGGAGAGCGGAGCGGTCCCGACGCTGATCCAGACCCTCTCCGTGCTGCTGCGCGAACGGCAGCTCACCCGGCTGCTGGTGCCGGCCGATTTCCCGCTCGGGCACGCCGACGGCCTGCGACAGGCAGGCTTTCAGGTGGAGGCGCGGCCCAACCCCTACTTTCCTGAGCGGCTCGTCAAACAGCAGGACGAGATCGATGCCATCACGGCCGCGCAACGGGCCACCGAAACGGCCGTCGACGAGGCGGTACACCTCATCGCGGCCAGCCGGATCAAGGATGATCTGCTCTACGCCCCTGCGAACGGCGGCGGCCCTACTGGCACAAGCAACGCACCGCTCACGTCGGAGCGAATCAAGCAGGTGATCAATCTGAAATTGATGGAGCTGGGATACGTCGCCCAGCACACGATCGTCGCCTGCGGCCGTCAGGCGTGTGATCCGCACAACGAAGGAAGCGGCCCGCTGCGGGCGAATCAACCGATCATTCTGGATGTCTTTCCCCGTTCCTCGTCAACGCGCTATTTCGCCGATATGACCCGCACGATCGTCAGGGGGAGGGCCAGTGACGGGCAGAAGCGGCTCTATGACCTTGTGCGGCAGGGGCAGGAGCTCGCCTTCGGGCGGATCAAGGCGGGCGCCGACGGCCAGTCCATTCACGAAGCGATCGTGTCGCTCTTCGAAAAGGCCGGCTGCCCAAGCGGCCTGATCGACGGCCGCATGCAGGGCTATTTTCACGGCACCGGCCACGGCGTGGGACTCGACATTCACGAGGCGCCTCGGATCAGCCGGTCGGGCTCGCGGCTGGAAGCGGGTCATGTGGTGACCGTCGAACCGGGGCTCTACTATCCCGAGGTCGGCGCGGTCCGGCTCGAGGACCTGGTCATCGTCACCGAAACCGGCTGCATCAATTTGACACAGTATCCCAAAGTTTTGGAGGTATGACGCGTATGAGCGAATATCAGGGACATCCCGTGGCCGATGGAAAATCACGGGTGGCCCAGGGGTGTGGGGATATCGGAGGACGTTTCTCCGCTTGTTCCGCACGGATCCCCATATTCGATCAATCTGTGGGGGCATCGCCAACCGAAATGCGGAGCGTTTCGGGAATTCCCTCTTCCGCACGGGCGTCTATCGAATGCGGGGGGAGTCGCTATCTCCCCCCGCCACCCCCAATTGATTGATGAGGAAGATACGGAAGAGCGATACGCTGACACAGTTAAAGAAATCCAGGGGCCCGAAATGGCCGATGGGAGAAGCAAGGGGGCTCGGGGCATGGGGGCATTGGAGGACATTTCTCTGCTTCTGCCGCACAGGTCCCCACATCTTATGAACCCCAGAAGTCCCGCCGAATCCGCCGCCGAGATGCTGCAGGTGGTGCTTCCGAACGACACCAATCCGCTCGGCAACGCGCTGGGGGGCACCGTCATGCACTGGATCGATCTGGTGGCGGCGATCGCCGCCTACCGCCACAGCCACCGGCCGGTGGTGACCGTCTCGATGGACCGGCTCGATTTCCGGGCTCCGATCAGGCTGGGCCACATTGTCCACCTGAAAGCGCAGTTGCACTACGTCGGCCGGACGTCGATGGAAGTGGGCGTGGAGGTCTTCGCGGAGAATCCGAAGACGGGCGATCTGCAACAAACGAGCAGCGCGCTGGTCACCTACGTGGCGCTCAACGATGCCGGCCGTTCCACTCCCGTCCCACCGCTGTTATTGACGACCGACGAAGAACGCGCCCGCTTTGAGGCCGCGCGCCAACGGCGGCAACAACGCGGGTTGAGCGCGGCCGCTCCATGAACACAAAATTGAGCACACGGAATGAATTCATTCCTCACAAACGGGGCAACGTCAAATTTGATATCGAATTGGCCATCACGGACTATGAAAAGAAACACGCCGCTTTGCACGGTAAGATTCCTCGTACATACTGCATTGAAGATCGGTCAAAAATCGGCTATGGTTTGGTAATTCGCCGCAAATCTCCGAGGGGGTACAATGAGATCAACAGAGGACTCGAGATTTTTTTAACACCTCTGTTCCAGCTCGGAAAATCAATTACAGCCTACAACTGCATCATACGGGTCGCTTTGTTCAGCCCCTTCTTTACATCAACGATCAACCTGAGCCCAAAATGTCTTCATGTGCTAGGAAAATTTAACGCCAAGCTTGAGATATCTATCTATCCAACTGACCTGGTGCCTGTGTAAATCGAGCAGACCGCGATCTGATCATGCGCATTACCTTTGCCATCCGGCGCTTCGATCCCGAGCGGGACCACGCCCCGCACCGGAAAGATTTCCGGCTGGACGTCTCCTGGTACGGCACGACGGTTCTCGACGCGCTGATCCGGATCAGGCAGGAGATCGATTCGACACTGGCATTCCGCCACTCCTGCCGCAGCGCGATTTGCGGCTCCTGCGCGATGATCATCAACGGCCGCCACACGCTGGCCTGCAAAACGCTCGTCGGACCCGAGATCGAGCGTTACGGCCCTACAATCACCATCGACCCGATGCGGAATCTCCCCCCGCTCAAGGATCTGGCCGTCGGCATGGCGCCTTTCTGGGACAAGGTGCGCGCCGTCACCCCTTGGTTGGAGCGCGACGGCGGCGGCGAGGCGGCGGCTGAAGCTGCCCTGAACAAGGAAACCCGCGCGCACTTGCATAATGTCGACGCCTGCATCATGTGCGGCGCCTGCGTCTCCTCCTGCAGCAGCCTGGCCGTTTCACCCGGTTTTCTGGGGCCGGCGGCGCTGGCGAAAGCCTATCGTTTCCTGGCCGATCCGAGAGACCGTGGACGGACGAGACGGCTGGCGCTGCTGAATCAGCCCGACGGCGTCTGGGACTGCACCCGGTGTAATTTTTGCGTGGAAGTGTGCCCCAAGGACGTCCAACCCATGGAGGCGATCATCCGTCTGCGTCGCGCGGCCATCACCGAAGGCCTGAGCGGCACGATCGGCGCGAGCCACATCACGAGTTTCGTCGATGTGGTCCGGCAGGAGGGGCGGCTCAATGAGGGGCGGCTGCCGTTGAAGATGCTCTGGCGCCATCCGGCCGCGCTGCTCGCGCAGCTTCCTCTGGCGGTGAAGATGTTCGTGCGGGGCAAGGTTCCCCTGCCGTGGCATCCGCCGCTGCCCTCGATTCGATCGATCCGGGGGCTGTTCGGCCAGTGGGGGAAGCCCTCGTCATGGACGAACTGATGGAGAGCAATTGATGCGCTACGCCTTTTATCCCGGTTGCGTCGCCCAGGGCGCCTGCCCGGAACTCTACCAATCGACGATGGTGATCGCCCGCCATTTCGGCATCGAGCTGGTGGAGCTGCGTGACGCCTCCTGCTGCGGGGCTGGGGTGCTCAAGGAGGCTTCGCCCGAGCTGGCCCTGTCATTGAACGCGCGGACGTTCGGCATGGCGCAGCGTCTGGGGCTGCCGCTGCTGACGATCTGCGGCACGTGCCAGGGCGTCATGTGCTCGGCCAAACGGGAGCTGGATGAGGCGCCGGCCCTGCGCGAGACGATTAACGCTTCGATCGAGCGGGCGGAGGAGCGGTATCAGGGCGGGCTCACCGTCACGCACCTGCTCTGGGCCATGATCGAGGACGTCGGGATCGACCGGCTCAAGGCGAGCGTCGTCCGTCCCCTGACCAACCTGCAAGTCGCCCCCTTTTACGGCTGCTATATTCTGCGGCCGTCCGGCGACCTGGGTCATGATGACCCCTTTCATCCCGATTCGCTTGAAACGGTCATTGCCGCGTTGGGCGCCACGCCGATCGACTACGAAGGTCGGATCAAATGCTGCGGCTTTCCGATCCTGCTGGAGAAGGCGGAGATCGCGGCCCGGATGGGCGGGGAGAATCTGGTGGATGCCAAGACGAATGGAGCCGACTGCCTCGTCACGCCATGCCCCCTGTGCCACATGAGCCTGGATATTTATCAGACGAGGGCTGAGCGGGCGATGGGACGGTCGATCGGCCTGCCGATTCTCCATTTTCCCCAACTGGTCGGACTCGCCCTCGGCTATTCGCCGAACGAATTGGGGATGACCCGGCATATGGTTCCGGTCAAACACGTCCTTCAGAAAATCGGCTTCGGTGAATAACGGTCACTCCCCATTCCCCTCTTCCTCAGCCGACGGGAGAGGGGGCGATAATCGGATACACGGGACAACACACCGCACATGACCGACCTGGCTGCATACGCCCTTGACGTCGTCACCGGGCTGGGGGCGGTCTACGCCGACGTCCGGCTGATCGTGTCGCGCGAACAGGCGGTCGTCACCCGCAACGGCGACGTCGCCACGCTGGTCGACGCCGAATCGGCCGGCATCGGCATTCGCGTGATCGTCAACGACACGAACGGCAGGTCCGCCGGAGGCGGAGCATGGGGGTTCTCGGCCACTTCGGAGCTGACACGGCCGGCCGTCGAAGCCGCCGCGCGGGAAGCGGTCGCCGTCGCAATGGCGAGCACGCTGGCGCAACGCACGACGCTCGCGCTGGCGCCCCAGGAGCCGATTGTCGCCGACTGGTCGTCGCCCGTCCAACGCGATCCCTTCAAGGTGGGATTGGACGAAAAAATCGCGCTGCTCTTGCGCGCGGACACGGCCATGCGCCGCGTCAACGGCGTCAGCCTCGCGCGCGGCTACCTCACCTTCACTCACGTGGACAAAACGTTTCTCAGCAGCGCCGGCGCCCGCATCCGGCAGCGGCTGATCTACAGCGGCGCGGGGTGCGACGCGACGTCGTTCATGGAGGGGGAGATTCAGAAACGCTCCTACCCCAATTCGTTCGGCGGCCAGCATCAGCTCAAGGGCTACGAGTTGATCGACGAGCTTGACCTGCCCGCGCACGCGGAGCGCGTCGGCGAAGAGTCGGTCGCGCTGCACCGCGCGGCCCAGTGTCCGTCGAAGACGACGACGCTGATTCTGGACAGCTCGCAGCTCGGTCTGCAGATCCACGAATCGATCGGCCACGCGATCGAGCTGGACCGGATGCTGGGCTATGAAGCCAACTACGCCGGCACGAGCTTTCTTGCCCCCGCGATGCTCAACCGGTTCGAGTACGGCTCGCCGGTCGTTAACGTGGTGGCCGACGCCACCCTCGCCCACGGGCCCGGTCTGGGGACGTTCAGATACGATGACGAGGGCGTGCCCGCCCAATCGGTGCCGATCATCACGGCCGGACGCCTCACCGGCCTGCTCACTTCGCGCGAGACGGCGCCGTCCATCGGCCTTGGCGCGAGCGGTGGGGCGATGCGGGCCGACGGCTGGAACCGGATTCCGCTCATCCGGATGACCAATGTCAGCTTGTTGCCCGATCCGCGTGGCCCCTCGACGCTCGACGAGCTGATTGCCGGCACGGACGACGGCGTCTATCTCGAGACCAACCGGAGCTGGTCGATCGACGACAGACGGCTCCATTTTCAGTTCGGTACCGAGATCGGCTGGGAGATCAAGAAGGGACGGCGCGCCCGCATGCTGAAGAATCCCAGCTACGGCGGCGTGACCCCGCCATTCTGGCGGAGCTGCGACGCCATTTGCGGCCAGGACGCCTGGACGCTCTGGGGCACGCCCAATTGCGGAAAGGGGCAGCCGCCACAGACGATCGGCACGGGCCACGGCGCATCGCCGGCCCGGTTCCGCAACGTTGACGTGGGAGTCGCGTATGAAGCCGCGGATCAAGCCTAGCACCCTGCCGCGGTGGCTCGACCTGGCGCTCAAAGCCTCCGCCGACGGCGGGGCCGACGGCACCCTGGTGGCGCTGGCAGAGCACCACTCGGCGCTGACCCGCTTCGCCAACAACACCATCCACCAGAACGTGTCTGAAACCAACTCTCTGATAATGGCTCGCGTCGATCTCGGAGCGCGCCGGGGCTTGGCCACCACGTCGCAACTGACCGAGGACGCCGTACACGCCGTCATCGGCCGCGCCATTGAGCTGGCCAAGCGGGCACCGGCGCTGGCCGATCGGCCGCCGCTGCCGGGGCCCCAACGCTATCGGATGATCGATCGATGGGACGTTGCCACGGCCCAGGCATCGCCGGCCGAACGGGGGGAGGCGGTCGCCAACACGATCCAGCGGGTGGAACGGGCCGGATTCACGGCCGCCGGCTATCTGACCACCGCATCGTCACACACGGCCCTCGTCAATTCCAACGGCCTGTCCGCATCGATGCCATCGACCTTTGCGGAGTTTGCCATCACCGTCATGGCGCCCGGCAGCTCCGGCTGGGCCAAGGCGAAGGCGCCGTCGCTGGCAGAGCTCCGGATTGACGAACTGACCGAACAGGCCATCCGCACCGCCGAACGGGGGCGGGAGCCTCGCGAGCTGCCGGCGGGATCGTACCCCGTCATCCTCGCGCCCGCCGCCGTCGCCGATCTGCTCAGCTTTCTGGCCGGCGACTTCGGCGGTCTGGCCGTGCTGGAACAGGAAAGCTGCCTGACGGGCCAGCTCGGCCGGCGGCTGTTCGGGTCAAACATCACGCTGTACGATGACGTCGGTCATCCGCTCCAGATGGGCGATCCGTTCGACGGCGAGGGCGTCGCCCGTCAGACACTTCCGTTGATCGAATCGGGCGTCGTCCGGTCGTTCGTCTACGGCCTGACCAGCGCGAAGAAGGCGGGAGTCCCTCCCACCGGCCATGGCAGTGCGGTCGAGCCGGACGACTATCCACAAAACCTGGTCCTGCAGGGCGGGGCCTCCTCGATCGAGGAGATGATCGCCTCGACCGAACGGGGGATTTTCATCACCCGCTGCTGGTATATTCGCGAAGTCGATCCAACACAGAAGATCGTCACCGGCATGACCCGTGACGGAACATTTTGGATCGAAGAGGGCGCGATCGCACACGGAGTGAAAAATCTCCGGTTCAACCAGGGGCTGATCGCCATGTTGAACGATGTGGAGGCCATGGGGCCAGCCGTCCGCGCTGCCGGCGAGGAGCATGAATCGTGCATCGTGGTTCCGGCGATGAAAATCCGGAACTTCCGCTTCACCGGCACCACGCCGGATTGATCAGATCCCTCCCCGGCTTCCCGCTTCTTGTCTTATGCCGTTCACTCCTCGACTTATTCCTCCACCCTCCCCGCCTTGCCCCATCCCATTCGCTCCTGCTAAGATGATCATCCCATGCCCGACAACATCGAACAGCTCATCATCCTCGGCTCCGGCCCGGCCGGATTGACGGCGGCGATCTACGCCGCGCGGGCCAATCTGTCGCCGTTGCTGATTGACGGCTCCCAAGCCGGCGGACAGTTGATGATCACGACTGACGTCGAAAACTACCCCGGCTTCCCCAAAGGCATTCTCGGACCCGAGTTGATGCAGGAGTTCCGAGCGCAAGCCGAACGGTTCGGCACGCGGTTTGTCGCCGGCGACGTCACAAAGGTCGAACTCCGGCAGCCGCCCTTCCGCTTGTTGGTCAACGATGAGACCTGGTATACCTGCCGGACGCTGATCATCTGCACCGGCGCCTCGGCCAAGCTGCTCGGCCTGGAGTCGGAATCGAAACTGATGGGCCACGGCGTCTCGGCCTGCGCCACCTGCGACGGCTTCTTCTTCAAAGGGAAGGAGATCATGGTGGTGGGCGGCGGCGACACGGCGGTGGAGGAGGCGACTTTTCTGACCAAGTTCGCCTCCAAGGTCACGATCATCCACCGCCGGGATCAATTGCGCGCGTCGAAAATCATGCAGGAACGCGCGAAGCACAACCCCAAGATCGGTTTTCTCTGGGATTCCGTCGTGACCGACGTGCTGGGCGCGGAGGGGGGATGCGTGACCGGCGTACGGGTGAAGAACGTCAAAACCGGCGAGGTGCGCGATCTGCCCTGCGGGGGACTCTTCATTGCCATCGGCCACGAGCCCAACACAAAGCTCTTCTCAGGTCAGCTTGAAATGGACGAACATGGGTATTTGAGTACCCTTCCTGGGAGCACGGCGACCAAAATCCCCGGCGTCTTTGCCGCGGGCGACGTCCAGGACCACGTCTACCGGCAGGCGGTCACGGCTGCCGGCAGCGGCTGCATGGCGGCGATTGATGCCGAACGGTATCTGGAAGTGAACAAGCCGTAAGGGACCGGCGCAAAGAACGGGATGGCCCCAAATTTCTGGACGGGACCATATACATGTTGCCGGCGTTGAGGAACCCCGCCCTCACTGGCAGGGACAGCGCTCGCCGTCCAGGTTCACGAGACGGTCCATGCCTGCAACGTCAGCAGGGTGATGTTGCTGAAGCCGTGAACGAGCATGGGAGCAAGCAGCGCATCCGTTCGGGCCTGCAGCCAGCCGAAGACCAGTCCGGGGAAAAAGACGGCCAGTCTCCGGACGTCGCCCGTCACCAGCAGATGGCCTACGGCAAAGAACAGGTTGGCGAGCGGCAGACCCGGGCCCCACGCCGCGTGACCACACCGGTGTGACCGCCCGAAGGCGTCATCGAACCGTTGCTGGAGGTACCCGCGAAAGAAGAGCTCCTCGGGAAATCCGACGTAGAGGAGTTGAAAGAGGACCATCCCCCCCCAGCGATCCGGCAGCAATGGTGTGATCGGAACCCCGCGCCACCAGCCATAATAGAGGAGATAGATCAGACTGAACAGCGGCAACATGATCAAGCTCACGAGCAGGAGTGTTCGCGCCGTGACGCGCGGCTCGCCGAACCATTGGGCCCAACTGAAGAGATCCCGCGACGGTGAGGAGACCAGCCGGCTGGCCAGCACCGTTGCGACGACCCAGGTGAGCGGCACCACCCACGCCGCGTGATCGGGAGCCGCAATGACGCCCCTGCGCCAGCACCAGACCGCTGCGGTGGCCGCCGAGTAAACGACGACTCCCTCCACCGCGCTCCGCCACCGTGCCACAGGCTCACATCACCACGATGGTTCGAGGCTTGTCAAGGATGACGCCCCTTGAGCCGACTCTCCACAATGCAGTAACATGCACTATGTTCAGACCCCTCTTCTTCTTCTCGCTCACAACGCTTGTGGTGGTTGTCATGGGGGCGGGAACATCGGCCCTGTCCGACGCCAGGGCTCAAACGGCGGACAGCGGGGCCAGCGTAGGGACGGGACTCGTCTATCACGCTGACGAGCAGACCCTGTCCGCGCATCTGAACAATCAGCCGCTCAACCAGGTGATCGAAGAGTTGTCCAAACAAACCCGCATCCATTTTCGCCCCCCCGAGTCGGACAACACATTTGACAACCGGCCCGTGACCGTCTCTTTTGACCGGATGCCGATCGATCGGGCGATCAAACAACTCTTGGGTCCGAGCAACACGGCCATGATCTATGGAACGGTCCGGCCCGGCGGTCATGAGGCGCAGCCCGCCTTGGTGGAAGTGCGCGTGCTGGATCTTGGCGTCATTCCCGTGGCGGCGACCAACGACAGGCAGCAGGCTCCGTCGCCCCTCTTCCGTCTGACCCCGGAGCAATTTCAGGCCCGGCGGGAGGAGATGCAGAAACGACTGGAGGCAATGCCGCCGGTTCGCAATTACGATCGACGGGGCGGGCAACCCAACAACGCGTCCACACCCAGGAACACCCCGTAATTTTCACACAATGCCCGTCGATCACGCATCGCGGGGCATCGTCCGACCATCAGAAAGGGTCCGGCGCTCTTGCAATGGAAACGATAGAGCGGACACGGCGGCGGGTCGCGATAAAAACCGGCTATTTCTTGACCACTCCGGTTTGTCGATCAGGCAGGCGCCGGTTGGCCAGAATGACGGGGTCGAGCACTTCTCCGCAGGAAAGGCAGCGCCAGCCCCTAAAGTGATACTGGCCAGCCTGGTCGCAAAAATCGGAAAAACGTTCGGGACTCATCAAGCCGCCGCACCGTGGACATTGGGTCGGCGTCTCCCGCCTGCGTAGAAGAGGGGTCTGCGCCTGAGCGCGTCGACGTTTCAAGCCAGCCGCTACTATAGGACAACAATATCTTGTTGTCAAGAGTTTTTGACACCCTAGGTATAGATCTCATAGTGGATCTGCTCCCGCCGAAAGCCCATGCCTTTGAGCGCAGTGCGCGCCCCTTCAATCATCGGGAGCAGGCCGCAGACATAGACCTGCTTGCCGGCCGGGTCCTGAATGCAATTGACCGCTTGCTCCTGCACGTAGCCTGTTGCGCCAGACCATGCCTTTGGGCGGCTGACGGTTGGAATGAAATGAAACAACGGGTAGCGCTCGGCCATCATTCGGAATTCATGCTCGTACAGGATTTCGTCTTCATAACGCACGCCGAAGATGAGCCAGACGTGACGCGCGTCCGACGCATGGTCAGGGTCGGCATGAAATTGGTACGGCGCCCATGAACGTTGCCCTGGATCGATCGGGAACAACCCGTGCAGCATGCTCCGGAACGGGGCCACGCCGGTGCCGGTGGCCAGAAACACCAGATCGGAATCGATCGGTTCCTTCAGATGAAATTTCCCGATCGGCCCCCGGATTTCAAACGATTCCCCTCCCGTGAGACAATCGCAATAATTCGACACGTACCCGCCCTCCACCCGCTTGATGCAGAGCTCAATCGCCCGCTCATGATCGGGTGGTGAGGCGATCGAATACGGCTTGGCAACCGTCCCGTCCCCCTTGGGCACGTAGAGTTGCACATACTGACCCGGCTTGAATCGGATTCGAGCGTCATCCGGCAAGGCGAAGGTGTAGCTCTTGACGGTCGGCGTCATCGGAACGATTCGTTCGAGGGTGACGCGATAATGCTGGAAGGGATCAGGGCGTGCGGCGGCGGGCCCGGCCATGCCGGTAGAGTATCACAACTGGAGGGGGCACGGTCGCGGGGCGGTGGGGAATGTCAATCAGACGGGGTGTCCCACGTCGCCTCGCTGACGTTGCACAAAATCACTCAAGCGATAGAGCGATTCCAGCTGCAGGCCCGACGCTTCTTCGACCGACTTGCCCCCGCCCTCTTCACGGTCGACGATCGCCAGCACGGCCGTCACCGCGTGGCCGGCCTCCTTGACGCGCTGGATCGCCAGGCAGATCGACCGGCCCGAGGTGACGACATCCTCCACGACGGCGACACGCGAACCTGGTTCAAGACCGCCTTCGATCCAGTGCTGCGTGCCGTGGCCCTTGGGCTCCTTGCGAACGATAAAGGCCCTGATCGGTTCATTCTGCAAACTGCTCGTCAGCGCCACGGCAAGGGCGATCGGATCGGCGCCCAGAGTCAGGCCGCCGACGGCCGAGATCCCGCGCCCTTTCAACCGCTCAAAGCAGAGCCGGCCGACGAGGACCGCCCCGCGCGGATCAAGCGTGGTTCGCTTGCCGTCCAGATAATAGGGGCTGGTCTTGCCGGAGGAGAGTTGAAAGGGCCGGTCCGGCCGGTGGACGAACGATCGCTGTTTCAGAAGAGCGAGCAGTTCGTCGGATTCAGACATGGGGGATTGGAGCGCGGAAAAGCAAGAACCTGTTTGACAGATGATTCAGTTCCCCCCCCACGAGCGACCCGGCCGTCTCAAATAAAGAGGGTGATATCCGCCTCGCCGGCGTATTCCAAAAAGGTGGCGGCCCCCACGGGATCGGGAAGCCCGTCGATCAGATCACTCCGTTTGATGTCGAACATCTCCATCGCCATCTGGCAGGGCCAGAGTTTGACGCCGCTCTCCAGCGCCGCCTCCATCAATTCGGGGATGGTGGCAATCTTCTTCTGTTTAATCGTCCGCTTCATCATCATTGTCGCCATCGCGGTCATGCCCGGTAGCATGCTGATGATGTTCGGCATGTTCACCGGCATGGCCGGATTGCCGAGCGGCACGACCTGCAACCTGTCCTGATTGCCCTTTTTGAGGATGTTCAGGCCGAAGAAGGAAAAATAGACGCCGACCTCCATGTCCAGCGCCGCGGCGGTGGTCGACAGAATGAGAGCCGCGTAGGCGGCGTCGATCGTGCCGCGGGAGACGACGGCGATCGCCAGCCGCTTGGGTTTGACCGGCCGCTTGGCCAGTTGGGCCAGTTTTTCCTCCACCAGCTCGTTGACCCGGGCCTCGATCAATTCGTTCAGCTCTTTGTCAAGAATCGCCATGGCGCACCTCTCATCAATTATAGGGGCTCGCGTCGCCAGCATATCATGTGGGGGCCCGTGCGGGTTCGAAACCCGTCCTCCGATGCCCCCACACCCCTGAGCCTCCCCCTCTCGCTCGCGTTGCTCGCTGGGTAGATGCCCCCATGGGCATCTATTTGACGACGATTTTCCGGATGTAAAAGGTAAAAACCCCGCTCGCTTCCTTCGCGTCCAACAACTCGTGACCGGTCCGGCGGGAGAACGCTTCCATGTCCGGTTTCGAGCCGGGATCGGTCGCCGTCATCTCCAGCACCTGCCCGGCCGCCATGCCATCGAGCGCTTTCTTGGTTTTCAAGATCGGGAGGGGGCAGTTCAACCCCTTGCAATCGAGCCGCTGATCAATCTGAAATTGCACGCTCATACTCCTGCTCCTTTCGCGCGTTGGCCGCTCTCACCAGACAAATACCCGGTCATGCCCGACGATCAGCTCGCAGATCCTGGCTGTCTCCACCATCGGGTAGGCGCTGGTAACGCCGCG
>DATJYI010000181.1:0-2922 GCA_035499635.1 Nitrospiria bacterium
CTGTCATGGCCAAGGACAGGCTCCGACTTACTCTCCAGCTCCGGCACAATCCGCTGCGCCAGCACTTTGCCCAGCTCCACCCCCCACTGGTCAAACGAATCGATATTCCAGATGGCCCCCTGGGTGAAGACGCTGTGCTCGTAGAGCGCCACCAGCGCGCCGAGCGTCTCTGGTGTGAGCCGTTCGGCGAGCATCGTGGTCGACGGCCGGTTGCCTTCAAAGACGCGATGCGGCACCAGCCGTTCCGGCGTGCCCTCCGCCCTGACCTGTTCGGCTGTTTTGCCGAAGGCCAGCGCCTCGGCCTGCGCAAAGAGGTTGGCCAGCAGGATGTCGTGGTGCCGGCCAAGCGGCTGGAGGGGTTGGGCAAAGCCGATGAAATCACACGGGATCAACCGCGTCCCTTGATGGATCAACTGGTAGAAGGAATGCTGGCCGTTGGTGCCCGGCTCGCCCCAGTAGATGGGGCTGGTCTGGTACGCGACCCTCTCGCCGTCAATCGTCACGCGCTTGCCGTTGCTCTCCATGATCATCTGCTGCAGATAGGCGGGAAAGCGCTTCAGATATTGCTCATAGGGCAGCACCGCCACCGACTCCGCGCCGAGGAAATTGGTGTTCCAAATCCCCAGCAGCCCCAGGAGCACCGGCAGGTTGCGCCCGAACGGCGCGGTCCGGAAATGCTCATCCATTCGATGGCAGCCGTCCAGCATCGCCCTGAACGGCTCCGGGCCGATCGCCAGCATCGTGGAAAGGCCGATGGCCGACGTCATGGAATAGCGCCCGCCGACCCAGTCCCAGAAACCGAACATGTTCGCGGGGTCGATGCCGAACGCCGCCACGGCTTCGGCGTTGGTCGAGACCGCGACGAAATGTTTGGCGACCGACGACCGGTCGCCGCCGAGTCCCTTGAGCGACCAGTCGCGCGCCGTCTGTGCGTTGGTCATGGTCTCCTGCGTCGTAAAGGTCTTCGACGAGATGATGCACAGCGTCTCCGCCGGGTCAAGATCGTGAACCGCTTCGGCAAAATCGGTCCCGTCGACATTGGAAACGAAGCGGAAGGTCATGCCCCGATCGCTGTAGAACTTGAGCGCCTCATAGGCCATCACCGGCCCAAGGTCGGAGCCGCCGATGCCGATGTTCACGATGTTTCGAATGCGGCGGCCGGTGTGGCCCTTCCATTCGCCGCCGCGCACGCGGTTGGAGAGATCGGTCATCTTATCGAGCACGGCGTGAACCTTCGGCACGACGTTCTCGCCGTCGACCGTGATCGATGCATTCCGCGGCGCGCGCAACGCCACGTGCAGGACGGCCCGGTTCTCCGTGACGTTGATCGTCTCCCCGGCAAACATTGCATCGATCCGCCCGCGCAGGCCGGAGTCCTCAGCCAACTGCAGCAGGAGCGACAGCGTCTCCTCGGTGACGCGCTGTTTCGAGTAATCGAGGAAGAGCCCCGCCGCTTCGGCCGTCAGCCGTTCGCCGCGAGTCGGATCGTTCGCGAACAGGTCACGCAGATGAGCGTTGCGGATGGTTTGATGATGGGCGACGAGGGCCTTCCACGCCCGCCGCTCGACGAGCGGCGTGATCCGTTCCGGCATCTTCGGCTCCTTCTCCCGAGTCGACGCGCCTCCGATGGAGCCGCCGCCGACACCCGGGCATTGTACTACGCGCATGTACCGCCGGCGAGCGATTTCATCTCGCCCTGGCGAGCTGCTCTTTGGCCGCGGCGACCACGTGCTCGGGGGTGAAGCCGAATTTCTTCTGCAGCTCCTTCAGCGGAGCCGACGCGCCGAATGTTTCCATGCCGAGGCTGCGGCCGCGGCGTCCGACGTACCGCGCCCAGCCGAGGGTGGAGGCCTGTTCCACCGAGACGCGCGCCGTGACCGACTCCGGCAGCACCTGCTCACGGTACCCCGGATGCTTGCCGCAGTAATACTCGAACATTTCCCATGACGGCATGCTGACGACGCGGGCCTTGATCCCCTCGGCCGTAAGCCGTTCGTACGCGTCAACGCAGAGCGCCACCTCGCTGCCGGTCGCGAGCAGCAGGACGTCGGGCCGGCCGCCGTCGGCATCCGCGAGTACATACGCCCCGCGCTGCACCCCCTCGGCGGAGGCGTACCGCGAGCGGTCCAGCGTCGGCACCGCCTGCCGCGTCAGGATCAGGGCCACCGGCTCGTGGCGGAACCGCATGATCATGCGCCAGGCTTCGACGGTCTCATTGGCGTCGGCCGGCCGCAGGACGATCAGTCCTGGGATCACGCGCAGGGAGGCGAGCTGCTCGACCGGCTGGTGCGTCGGCCCGTCTTCTCCGACGCCGATTGAATCGTGGGTGAAGATATGGATCACCGGAATCTCCATCAGGGCGCTCAGACGGATCGCCGCGCGGCCGTAATCGCTGAAGATCAGGAAGCCCGAACCAAACGGCCGGATCTTCGACAGGGACAGCCCGTTGAGGACGGCCCCCATGGCGTGCTCCCGGATGCCGAAGTGGAGGTTCCGTCCCCCCGGATGCTCGGCATCGACATCCCCGGCGCCGTCGAACGTCAGTCGCGTCTTGCACGAGGGGCCGAGATCGGCCGAACCGCCGAGCAGCCACGGCACGTTCTTCGCAACCGCGTTCAACGCCTGGCCCGACGCATCCCTGGTGGCGACTCCCTTGGACGAGGCGGGAAAGGCCGGCAGCTCCTTGTCCCACCCGTCCGGCAACTCCCGGCGGAGTAGGCGGTACCCCTGGTCGGCAAGGTCAGGGTATTGGAGCTTGTACCTCTCAAACGTGGCCACCCAAGCGTCGTGCAGTGCCTTGCCGCGCATGCCGATGCCGGCCTGAAAATGCTCGCGCACGCCGTCGGGCACAAGGAACTTCGCCTCCTCCGGCCAGCCGTATCGCCGGTTGGTCAGCCGGATCTCCTCCTCGCCCAACGGTTC
>DATJYI010000182.1:0-14745 GCA_035499635.1 Nitrospiria bacterium
GCCGAGTCCATCGAGCGCTGTGCCGACGTGGAAAGCGCGGCGGCCCTGCTCGAGCGTTGGATGCGCGCCGGAGAGATCCGGGCCGGCGATGTCGTGCTGGTGAAAGGTTCACGTGGGATGCGGATGGAACGCGTGCTCGACATGCTGACGGGGCGGGGCGCCTGATGCTGTACCATTTGCTCTATCCGCTGCACACGGACTTCGCCGTGTTCAATGTGTTCCGCTACATCACCTTTCGGACGATCTATGCGATCTTGACGGCGCTCGCGATCAGTTTTCTGTTCGGCCCGTCGATCATTCGGCTGCTGCAGCGTCATCAAATCGGTCAGCAGATCAGGGAGGAGGGGCCCAAGAGCCACCAACGCAAGGCGGGTACGCCGACCATGGGAGGATTATTGATGGTGGCGTCGCTGCTCATCGCAACCTTGTTGTGGGCCGATCTGCTCAACGGGTATGTCTGGCTGGCAGTGGCGACCGTGGTCGGCTTCGGCGCGATCGGCTTTGCGGACGATTACCTGAAGTTCATTCGTCGCCGCTCCGAGGGGCTCAAGCCCCGCTATAAATTCGGGCTGCAGATTGCGGTGGTGCTGCTGGTGGCATGGGTGCTTCGGGCATTCATGCATTTTCCCATGACGCTGAATCTGCCCTTTTTCAAGGAGGTGCAGCCGGACCTGGGCGTGTGGTACCTGCTCTTTATCCTCCTGGTGGTGGTGGGCGCCTCCAACGCCGTGAATTTGACCGACGGCTTGGACGGCCTGGCCATCGGGCCCCTGGCCGTCACCACGGTGACGTTCACGATCGTGACGTATGTGGTGGGGAACAAAAAGTTCGCCGATTATCTGCTGATCCCGTACGTCGAAGGTGCCGGGGAGCTGGCGATTTTCTGCGGTGCGATGCTGGGCGCCTGCATCGGGTTTCTCTGGTACAACACCTACCCGGCGTCGGTGTTCATGGGTGATGTGGGCTCGCTGCCGCTTGGTGGCGCATTGGGCGCGGTTGCCGTCATGACCAAACAGGAATTTCTGCTGGTCCTCGTCGGCGGCATCTTCGTGGTCGAGGCGCTGTCGGTCATTTTTCAGGTTGCGTCCTTCAAATCGCGCGGGAAGCGTATTTTTCTAATGGCGCCGTTGCACCATCACTTCGAGTTGAAAGGGTGGGCCGAGCCGCAGATCGTGGTGCGTTTCTGGATCATTGCGGTTGTGCTGGCGTTGTTGAGCCTGAGCACATTGAAGTTGCGGTGAGACGGCGGTGGCGGCGGCAAAGCGACGAAATGGAACGGGAGCGCAGGCCGTGAGCGGCATCGGGACATGGCCGCATGGACAGCCCGTGCCCAAGCGGGCGTTGGTGGTGGGCGCGGGACGCAGCGGCGTGGCAGTCGCCAAGGCGCTGGTCGCACTCGGCGCTTCGGTGGTCGTGACCGACCGAAAGCCCGAAGGAGAGCTCGGCGCTGATGTGGCGGCATTGCGTCGCCTCGGTGTGAACGTGGCGGTGGGTGCGCACTCGCCGGAGTTGCTTGCGGGGGTCGAACTGGTTGTGGTCAGCCCCGGCGTGCCGTCGGATGTGCCGCTTCTGGAGGCTGCGCGACAGCGGGTCATCCCGGACCAACCGGGCCGCCACGTGGAGGTGATCGGCGAGCTGGAATTTGCCGCCCGTCTGATTGACGCGCCCTGTGCGGCGATAAGTGGAACGAACGGCAAGAGCACCACGACATTGCTCCTGGGCGCGATGGCGGCCGCGGCCGGGCGCCACACGTTTGTGGGCGGCAATCTCGGACAGCCGCTATCCGCGGCGTTGTTTCCTCCTGTGCCGTGGGAATTGCTGGTGGTGGAGGTCAGCAGTTTTCAACTTGAGACGATCCGGACTTTTCATCCCGTGTGCGCCGCGCTGCTCAACGTCACGCCCGATCACCTTGACCGGTATCCCGATTTCGACCACTATGTCGCGGCCAAGCGGCGGCTGTTCCTCAACGCCGCGCCCGGCGACACGGCGGTGCTCAACGCGGCGGATCCGATCGTGCGCGCCATCGGCCGTGAGCTGCCCTGCCGTGTGATCTGGTTTGCGGAGACGCCAACCGACGGCGACGCGGTCTGGTCCGCCGACGGCGTTGTGCGGATGCGCGTGAGTGGACAGGAAGAGACGCTCTGGCCGGTTGAGTCGCTCCGGCTGCCGGGGCGCCATCTGCTGCAGAACGCGTTGGCGGCCACTGCCATGGCGCGCGCCTTGGAGCTTCCCGCCGGCGCGATTGAGCTGGCGGTCCGGAATTTTCAGGGACAGGAACATTGCCTGGAGCAGGTGGCGGAACGTGCGGGCGTCCTATACATTAACGATTCGAAGGGCACCAACGTGGATGCGGTGATCAAAGCGCTGGAGAGCTTCGACCGGCCGATTATCTGGATCGGCGGCGGCTTGGACAAGGGCGGCCGGTTTGACGATCTGCGGCCCGCGGTCGGGCGACGGGTCAAGCGGGCGATTGTCTTTGGCGCGGCGCGGCAGACGATCGCGCAGGCGCTGGAGGGTGTGACCGTCATCGAGGAAGCGGCGACGATGGATGAGGCCGTGCGGCACGCCGCGGGAGCGGCGCAGAAGGGGGACATCGTCCTGTTGTCGCCCGCTTGCGCCAGTTTTGATCAGTTTCGAGATTACCGCGAACGGGGAGAACGATTCCGGTCGCTGGTGCGGGAGTTGACATGACGGTGCAGACGGGCCATGGCGCGGCGTGACCACGGAGCGGGTTGGCTGGTTGCCGCCGAGGGAGTTGACCGACCCTTGCTCGTGGTCGTGACCCTGTTGCTAGTAGGCAGTGTGGTGATGGTTTACAGCGCCAGTTCTGCCATCGCCATGGAGCAGTATCATGATGCCGGCTATTTTCTTAAACGTCAGCTGCTCTGGGTGGCGGTCGGCGTCCTTGCCATGGTGATTGCGGCGCGGATGAATGTCTGGGGGTGGCAGCGCCTCGCCCTGCCGCTGTTGGCGCTGTCGGCGTTATTGCTGGTGCTGGTTCTGGTGTCACCCATCGGCTCGACGGTCAACGGCGCGCGTCGCTGGCTCCGCATGGCCGGCTGGTCGCTCCAGCCGTCGGAGCTGGCCAAGCTGGCGACCGTCTGCTATCTGGCACGGTATCTGGCCTGTCACGCCGGCCGCTTGACGGAATTCCGCCGGGGCGTGTTGCCGCCGTTGGCGGTGTGCGGCCTGCTGCTGGTCCTTGTCCTGGCTGAACCCGATTTTGGCACGGCCTTCGTGATTGCGATCCTGACCCTGATGTTGCTGTTCGTCGGCCAGGCCCGGATGTCCCATCTGGCCGGCTTGGTGCTGACCGCATTGCCGGCCGCGGCGATGCTGATCACTTCGTCACCCTATCGGCGTCAACGACTGCTGGCGTTTCTGAATCCGTGGGACAATGCGCAGACATCGGGATTTCAGGTCATCCAGTCCTTTCTGGCCATGGGCCGGGGGGGGGTGAACGGTCTGGGGCTCGGCGAGAGCCGGCAGAAGCTGTTTTTCCTCCCGGAGCCGCATACGGATTTCATTTTCTCCGTGATTGGAGAAGAATTGGGGCTGATTGGGACGATGGCGGTCTTGCTGCTCTTCGTGATCTTCTTCTGGCGCGGGCTGGTGATCGCACAGCGGGCAGACGAGCCATTCCTCCGCTATCTGGCTGTCGGACTGACCGCCATGATCGGGATGCAGGCACTGCTGCACATGGCGGTGGTGATCGGGCTGTTGCCGACGAAGGGGTTGACACTGCCTCTGCTCAGTTACGGAGGATCATCATTGGTGGTCGATCTGGCGGCCGTCGGTATTTTGCTGGCGATCGGCCGTCAACGGGGGATGGGATGAGGGTGTTGATCGCAGCCGGCGGCACGGGCGGCCATCTCTTTCCGGGGCTGGCTATCGCACAGGAATGGCAGCGGCGTCGCGCCGTCGAGGTGGTCTTCGCCGGCACCGCCCGTGGGTTGGAGAGCAAGCTACTGCCGACCATTGGCTATCGGCTGGTGCAGATGCGCGTGGAGGGATGGATCGGCCGGGGGAGAAAAACGCTTGGTGCCGTGCTGCAGCTGCCACGCAGCCTGTGGGATGCCTGGCGATTGCTGCGGGACGTGCGGCCTGATGTGGTCATCGGCACGGGCGGGTATGCGAGCGGGCCGCTGCTCTTGATGGCCGCCTTGGGCCGTTATCCGAGTGTGGTCGTGGAGCCTAATGTACTGCCGGGACTGACCAATCGGCTGCTGGCGCCGCTGGTCGACGTAGTCATCAGCGCATTCGAGCGGTCGAACCGCCATCTCTGGGCGCGGAGGGTGCTGGTGCTGGGCAATCCAATCCGCCGGGATGTGGTCCAGCCCGCCGGGCGGCCCGCGACAGGCGCAG
Organism: Nitrospiria bacterium; assembly: GCA_035499635.1. Classification (GTDB taxonomy): domain Bacteria; phylum Nitrospirota; class Nitrospiria; order JACQCE01; family JACQCE01; genus JACQCE01. The sequence goes on from DATJYI010000182.1 coordinate 4,366, forward strand.
ACCATTCCGACGGCGAAGCATCGACCAGAACGGTGCTGGTCCTGGGGGGCAGCCAAGGCGCGCACGCGATCAATCAATTAATGGTGGAGACGCTTGATGAGCTGGGTTCGCTGCGTGAAGCGGTCTGGTTCATCCATCAGACGGGCGTAGCGGACTTGCCGTGGGTGAGGCAGGCGTATGACCGACGCGGCGTGGGAGGGCGCATCGAGCCATTCATTCATGACATGGGGACGGTCTATGCCCAGGCCGATCTCGTGATCAGCCGGGCCGGCGCGACGACGATCGCTGAACTGACCGCGTGCGGCAAACCGGCCCTCCTGATTCCGCTGCCGCACGCCGCCCACCAGCACCAACACGAGAATGCGCGGTTGCTGCAAGACGCGGGTGCCGCCATCATGTGCGAGCAGGGGGACCTGACCGGCCGCCGGCTGGCGGAACTGTTGTCGAAGCTATTGGGCGATCCTGGCCGGTTGCGGATCATGGCTGACGCCAGCCGCGCGCTGGGACGGCCGGACGCGGCCGGCACCATCGTCGAGGCGTGTGAGGCCCTGCTGGGCGTCAATCGAGGCGAGAAAGCGGGTCAGACGGCATGACACGTGGACTGTTTCGAAAAATCCGGCAGATTCATTTTGTCGGAATCGGCGGCGCCGGCATGAGCGGCATCGCCGAGGTGCTCCTGACGCTTGGGTACCGCGTCACCGGCTCCGACCAGGGCGCATCTGAAACCACCAAGCGGCTCGAGTCATTGGGCGGGGTGATTTTCTTCGGTCACGCGGCCTCCAATATCGCCGGAGCCGAGGTGGTGGTGGTCTCCTCCGCGGTGCGGAGGGACAACGTCGAAGTGGTGGAGGCCAGACGGCAGCAGATTCCCGTGATTCCGCGCGCGGAAATGCTCGCGGAATTGATGCGGCTCAAATACGGCGTGGCGATTGCCGGCTCGCACGGCAAGACGACCACCACTTCGATGGTCGCGACGCTGCTCGCGGCTGGCGGCCTCGATCCGACCGCCGTCATCGGCGGTAAGCTCAACAGCTTTGCCAGCCACGCCAAACTGGGTCAGGGCGAATTTCTCGTGGCGGAGGCGGACGAGAGCGACGGCAGTTTCCTGCGCCTGAGTCCCACCATCGTCGTGGTGACGAACATCGACCGGGAACACCTCGATTACTACCGCACCATGGAGGAGTTGAAGGCGGCGTTTCTGACCTTCATCAACAAGGTGCCCTTCTACGGACTGTCGATCGTCTGCTTGGATCACCCTGTGATCCAGGAGCTGCTTCCCGCGGTCGAGCGGCGCCACGTCACCTACGGGATCGCGGCCCAGGCGGACGTCACCGCGCACGAGATCGAGCTGAAAGGCTTCCGATCGACCTTCAAAGTGACGGCGGCGAACGGCCCGCGCGGGCAGACGCGCCGGTCGCTCGGCGGGTTTGAGCTGACCGTGCCGGGACTGCACAACGTCTCCAATGCCCTGGCCGCCGTCGCGGTCGGCCTTGAACTCGAGCTGCCTGAGGAGACGATCCGTCAAGCCCTGCGGGAGTTCAGCGGTGTCGAGCGGCGGTTCCAGATGGTCGGGGAAGCCGCCGGCGTGATGGTGATCGATGATTACGGCCACCATCCGGCGGAGATCAAGGCGACGCTGTCCGCGGCAAAGAACGGATGGCCCCGGCGCCGCATCGTGTTGTTCCAGCCTCACCGTTACACCCGGACGCGGGATTTGATGGACGAGTTTGCGACCGCCTTCTACGATGCGGATCTGCTGGTGTTGACAGACATTTATCCGGCGGGCGAGCCGCCGATCGAAGGGGTCACGGCCGAACGGCTGGCGGCGACCCTGCGGGAGCACGGCCATAAGCATGTGCTCTATGAACCCGATCGTGATGCGATGGCGGAGACGGTTTGGCCATTGCTCCGTGACGGTGATCTGGTGCTGACTCTGGGCGCCGGCGATATCTGGAAAGTCGGCCGTCAGCTGCTCGAACGACTGCGCGCCACCGGTCTGGACGCGAGGGCGACGCGATGAGTTTCAAAGAAAAAATCCAGCGGTTCCTGAAGGAACTGCGTGAGGGGGCACCAACGCGTCCCCCGGCGGAGATTAGACAGCACGAGCCGATGAGCCGGCATACGACGATGAAGGCGGGCGGCGACGCGGATCTGCTGGTGGTGCCGCAGGATGTGGAAGAGCTCAAGCGCGTTGTCCTGGCCGCGCATCGGGCGGGACTGCCGCTGATCGTCCTGGGGGGCAGCAACGTCATCGTCCAGGACGGCGGCATCACGGGCGTGGTGGTGAAATTGAGCCGCCTGAACCGCATTCGAATCGTCGGGTCTGATCGCATCGACGCCGAAGCGGGTGTGCTGCTTCCCCGTCTGGCCCGGGCGGCGGCCCGGGCGGGGTTGTCGGGTCTGGAGTTTGCCATCGGGATTCCCGGCACGGTCGGCGGCTCGATCGTGATGAACGCCGGGACGCGTGACGGGGAACTCGCGCCGCGTATCGATTCGGTGACGCTCATGCGTCCCGACGGTGACGTGGTCACGCTGGAACGGGAGGCGCTGCGGTTTCGCTACCGGCACGCGGAACTGCCCCAGGGCTGCGTGGTGAGCGCGCGGTTCGCACTGCAGCCGGCGCCAATGGACGAGATCGACGCGACCATGAAACGCATGCTCGGCGCACGGTCCGCGTCGCAGCCGCTCCACTCGCCCAGCGCGGGGTGCGTCTTTAAAAATCCTCCCGGCGATTCGGCGGGCCGGTTGATCGAGGCCGCGGGGCTGAAAGGGTATCGGATCGGCGATGCCCAGGTGTCGGAACGGCACGCCAATTTCATCATCAACCGGGGCCACGCGCACACGCACGACATCCTCGCGCTGATCCGGCACGTCGGCCGTCAGGTTGAGCAGCGATTCGGCGTGACGTTGGAGCTGGAAGTCAAAATTATCGGCCGCGCGGCGCGGTTGAAGGGGGCTTCGCGTCCATCCAAGCTGCGGTCCCGGACGCACTCCTCGCATGCGACGATCATGGGTGCCTCATGACACGACCATGCGAAGGGCGGCGGATCGGCGTGCTGCGCGGCGGACAATCGACCGAGCGCGATGTGTCAATTCGAAGCGGCGCTGCGGTGGCAGGGGCGTTGAAACGGCAGGGGTATGAGGTGACGGAGCTGGAGCCGGACCGTGCCCTGCTGGCCCATCTCTCGGGCGAGATTGAAGTGAACTGCCGAATCGAGGTGGCCTTCATCGTCTTGCACGGTCGCGGCGGCGAAGACGGGCAGATCCAGAGTGTGCTCGAGTGGGCGGGGATCCCCTACACCGGCTCCGGTGTCTTGGCCAGCGCGATCGGGATGAACAAAGCGGTGACGAAACAGTTGATGCACGTGGATGGGATTCCCACGCCGCAATGGTTCCGCTGGCGACGGGGGGCGTCGCCGCCACCCGTGGAGCGCTTCCCCCTTGTGGTCAAACCCACGTCGGAGGGGTCGACCGTCGGCGTCTCGATCGTGACCGCGCCGGGCGATTTGCCGGACGCGCTGGAACAGGCGGGTCGATATGACGGGGACGTCCTGATTGAGGAGTACATCGATGGGGCCGAATTGACCGTGGCGGTGCTGGACGGCGAGCCGCTACCGCCGATCGAAATTGTGCCAAAGGAATCGTTCTACAACTACGAGGCGAAATATACGCCAGGGCGGTGCGAGTATCGGCTGCCCCCCGTCAACGTGACCGAACCGGTCTGGCGGGAGGCGCAGGGATTCGCCGCCCGGCTTGACCGGTTGTTGGGCTGCGCAGGGGCCACGCGGGTTGATTTCCGGGTCGATCGGGCCGGCCGGCCGTGGGTGCTGGAGATCAACACCGTTCCGGGGATGACTGAGGCGAGTCTACTGCCGAAGGCCGCGGCGGCCGCGGGACTGCGGTATGACGAGGTCGTGCTCCGCATTCTGGCTTCAGCGCAGGGGCGGATGGTGCGGAAGGGACTCTGAAGGGCTGTCATGCGACATCGGTCCGGCACACGTGCGAGTCGAGGAGGCTGGTTCAGTCGATGGAATTCTGCGTCACCGGGAAGGGTGTCGCGGCCGCCCCGTCGCCGCCGGACAGTCCGGCAGGACGCGATTGGCGGAATGGCCGTCGTTTGCGTGGTGGTTGCAGTGGTCGGTCTGCTCTGGACGAACGAAAGAGACGCCTGGCGGCAGCACTGGGAGCTGCCCTGGCCGGTGATTCGCAGCATTCAACTGCGGGGCGTGGCACGATTGTCGCCGGAAGAGATTCGTGTCGCGTTGCCTTTTCATGAAGGGGGGCGCGTCTCGCCCGGCGCGTTGCAGGCCGCGGCGCACCGGTTGTCGGTTCAACCGTGGATTGCTTCGGCCACGCTCACCTGGGTGATGCCCGACACGCTCATCGTCAATCTGCAGGAACGGCAACCTGCGGCGGTCGTCCGCGATGGCGGCCTGCTGTGGTATGTCGATCGCGAGGGAATGCTGCTGGGTCCGACGGGTGCCAAACCGGGACCGATCGGCGTAGAACTCGCGGGGGTATCGGTGGCGCGCTTGAGGGACGGCTCGGCGGCTGAACGGCAAAGGGTACGCGACGGCGTCGCGCTGTTGGAGTTGATGCGTCGGGACGGCGTGCAGACCGCACAGGTCACCATTGGTCGGGATGGCGCCGCCGCGGCGGTGTTCGACGGATGGCGACTGCGGTTTCGAACAGGCCGGGTCGAGGAACAGTGGCGGCGCTTCTGGCAGGTCGCGGCGCGGATTCCCGCCGACTCGCGCCATCCCAAAGAGGTCGACTTGCGGTTTGCCAACTCTGTCGTGGTGCGGTCATAACTGGTCGTGGCGGACGGTCTGAGCGCAAGGAGAGAGCGTGCGACGATGACGAGTGCCGGAGAAGCCGAACAACTTCCCCGATCCAATAGGAGGTGAGGCGAACTGTGAAACACATCGAGGAAATTATCGTGGGGCTGGACATCGGCACGACGAAGATCTGTGCGATCGTCGCTGTGCGGCGTGAGGACGGGCCGGTCGAAGTGGTCGGCCTGGGCACGCATCCGTCCCGCGGGCTCCGCAAGGGGGTCGTAGTCAACATCGAGAGCACGGTGGAATCGGTCAAGCAGGCGATCGAGGAGGCGGAGCTGATGGCCGGCGTGGAGATCCACACGGTCTATACGGGCATCGCCGGCGGACACATCAAAGGATTCAACAGCCGCGGGGTGATCGCCGTGCGGGATGCCGAAGTGACCCGCCATGACGTGCAGCGAGTGATCGATGCCGCGAAGGCAGTGGCGATCCCGATGGACCGGGAAATCCTTCACGTCATTCCCCAGGAGTTCATCCTGGACGGCCAGGAAGGGATCAAAGATCCGCTGGGAATGTCCGGCGTGCGGCTGGAGGCGGATGTTCACATCATCACCGCCGCCGCCACGACCATGCAAAACATCGTCAAATGCGTCAACCGGGCCGGTCTCGATGTCGCCGGCGTGATCCTGCAGCCACTCGCCTCCAGTGAAGCGGTGCTTCGCCCCGAGGAAAAAGAGCAGGGCGTGGCCATGATCGACATCGGCGGCGGGACGACCGACTTGGCGATCTTCCTGGACAACAGTCTCTGGCACACGGCCGTGCTGGGCATCGGCGGCAACCATTTGACGAATGACATCGCCGTCGGACTCCGCACGCCGGCGATCGAAGCGGAGCGGATCAAGCTCCGGCACGGCTGCGCGATGACCTCGTTGGTGCGCGCCGATGAGATGGTCGAAGTACCCAGCGTCGGCGGCCGACAGCCGCGGGTGCTCCCGCGACAACTGCTGACGGAAATCATCGAGCCCCGAGTCGAGGAGATCTTTTCGCTCGCCGCCCAGGAAATCCGCCGAACCGGCCACGAAGAACAGATCGTCTCCGGCGCGGTGCTGACCGGCGGCGCGGCGCTGACCGAAGGCATTATTGAAGTTGCCGAACGGGTGCTGGGCATGCCGGTTCGTCGGGGAGCTCCCGTCAACGTGGGCGGCCTGACGGAGATCGTGACGACACCGATTTACTCTACCGGAGTGGGATTGATTCTATACGTGTTAGAGCAGCAGCAGGAAGGCGAGTTGCAGCACTCGGGACACGGAGGGTTGCTGTCCAAAACGTCCAGCCGCGTGCGGGGCTGGATTAAGGAGTGGTTCTAGGCCACAAACGGCCCACCGGGTGGACCGGAGCGGGCCTGGGAGGAGGAGTGCAGACTATGTTTATCTTTGATGAAGATCCGGTCAGATCGGCGAAGATCGCTGTGCTCGGCGTCGGCGGAGGCGGATGCAACGCGGTCAACACCATGATCAACTGCCGTCTCTCGGGTGTCGAGTTTGTGTCCGCCAACACGGACGCCCAGGCGTTGGCGCTGTCGCTTGCCGCCAAGCGCATCCAGCTGGGTGAACAGTTGACGCGCGGCTTGGGTGCCGGTGCCAATCCCCAGGTCGGCCGGGAAGCCGCCTTGGAAACGATCGACCGGCTGCGCGAACTGCTCACCGGCATGGACATGGTCTTTGTCACGGCCGGTATGGGCGGTGGCACGGGGACGGGCGGCGCGCCGGTGGTCGCCCACGTGGCCAGGGAGCTGGGCATCCTGACGGTGGGTGTGGTGACAAAACCGTTCATGTTTGAAGGGGCCAAGCGGCTGCATCGCGCCGAGGAAGGGATCAAGGAGTTGAAACGGTCATGCGACACGGTTGTGGTGATTCCCAATCAACGGCTGCTGGGCTTGGTCGACAAGGCGACGCCCCTGACGGAAGCCTTCAAGATCGCTGACGATATCCTGCGGCAAGCGGTGCAGGGCATCGCTGATCTGATCACCGTGCCGGGACTCATCAATGTCGATTTTGCCGATGTCCGCGCGGTGATGTCCCACATGGGGCGGGCCGTCATGGGCATGGGCGCCTCCAAGGGATCCAATCGAGCCGTGGAGGCCGCACAAAAGGCGATTTCCAGCCCGTTGTTGGAGGATGGATCGGTCGAGGGAGCAAGAGGTGTCTTGATCAACATCTCCGGCGGCAGCTCCCTGTCGCTGCACGAAGTGACCGACGCGGCGTCGATCATCCAGGAGCTGGCCGATCCGTCGGCCAACATTATCTTTGGCTCAGTGATCGATGACCGGTTTGGGGACGAAGTCGTGGTGACCGTGATTGCGACGGGCTTCGAAGGCGAACAGGCCAATGAGGAGGCGCCCGCGCTGACGTCCACGGTGAAGGCAGAGCCGGTCAAACACATGGATCGGACCCCGTATATCCGGAAGTTCGTGTCATCGGAACGCCGGGAACTCCGACTGCTGACCGACGAGTTGCACGTCGAAGAGGAGTGGGATGTGCCGACTTTCCTTCGGAAGCATTCGGACTGAACGATGGCCGTGTTGACCGTTGCCGGCTACCGGATTGAGACTCAGAGCCAGTTGAGCCGCGTGGTCGTGCCGGCGTTCGAGTCCGCCGGCGTCTTTCACGGCTTTGGACTGCGCGGCGGATTGCGTCCGGAAAACTGGCCGGTCGCGGCCGGCGCGCCGACGGCCCGTCTGGTGACCACGACGCAAATCCACAGCGACCGGATACTCCTGGTCTCGGATGGAGCTCCAACGACCCCGGCGGACGGTTTGATCACCGACCGATCGCATCATATGATTGGCGTCTTTACCGCCGATTGTCTTCCCGTGCTGCTGGCCGAGCCGACCCGCGGTGTCGTTGCCGCCGTGCATGCCGGGTGGCGGGGATTGGCGCAGCGGATTGTCCAGAAGACAGTGTCAATGATGACGGCCCGTTGGTCGGTTCCGGCGCGCGGTGTGACGGCGGCGTTGGGCCCGTGCATCGGCGCCTGTTGTTTTGAGGTCGGTGAGCAGGTTCTGCAACCGATCAAACAGCAGCTCACGGACGAGGAAGAAGGCATCGTGTTGCCGCATCCGGATGGCCGGGCCGGCGGGAAGGCGTTGGTGGATTTACAAGCCTGGGCCACACGTCAGCTGGGCCACGCCGGTGTACCAGTCGAACAAATTTTCACCGTGCCGCTCTGCACTCGATGCCATCCGGCCCTTTTTGCGTCGTACCGGCGGGACGGGCGGCAAAAGCAGGAGATGTTCAGCGGCATCCTGCGGTTGTGATCGACTCGTCAACGTCGGGGAGCGTGCAGCGTGCTCCGCCTGACGGCGGCGGGTAGGACCCATGCCTCCATCGGATGGACAAAACAGGCAGACGGATGTTGGGGACGGAGGCGCGGGACCGTCGAAGGCACCGCCCCTCCGGACGGTCAAACGATAAACGGTCAGGGGGGAAGGGCGACGGGCTCCCCGATCCCCTGGACGGGGCGCCGTGACGGGCGAAACCGTTGACGTGGCCGAACGGGTGCGGCTGGTGCGGGAACGGATGCAGATCGCGCTCGCCCGATCGCCGATCGCCAGACGGACGCGATCCGTTGCATTGGTGGCCGCAACCAAAGGGACGTCATTGGCTCAGGTGCAGGCGGCCGTCGATGCCGGGGTTGACGCCATCGGGGAGAGCCGCGTGCAGGAACTGACGGGCAAATTCGGTGCCTGGCGGCCACCGGTGCCGTGTCATTTCATTGGTCGACTGCAACGGAACAAGGTTCGGCTTGCGCTCCAGTGGTGCGACATGATTCAATCGGTGGACTCGCTGCCACTTGCGGAAATGATTCAAGCGCGGCAGCTGGAATTATCCACTCCGGACGGATCGACGGGGCACCCGGGGCGGGCGATTCTGGTCCAGGTCAATGTGGCGGGCGAGTCTGCCAAGGGAGGCTTTGCGCCCGAGGCGCTTGAGGCGGCGGTTGAACGGATGGCGTCATGGCCGGGGCTGTCGGTGAAGGGATTGATGGCGATTCCACCCTATACGGCCGATCCGGAGGCGGCTCGACCCTATTTTCGGATGCTGCGCGCGCTGGCCGAACGCATTGCCGCACGGAGGTTCGCGGGCGTGTCGATGGACACGGTGTCGATGGGGATGTCGCATGATTTTGAGGTGGCAATTGAGGAAGGCGCGACGATGGTCCGGATCGGGACGGCCTTGTTTGGAGCCCGAACAGTCTAACGTCCCCGCAAGGTTGACATGACGACGAGCAACAAGAAGTCCGGCCAGGTGAGACAACTGGGGCTGATCGGCTGCGGCCAGATGGGCGAAGCGCTGTTGCAGGGCGTGCTTGGGGCCAAATTGATTTCACCGGAACGAGTGTTGGCAGCAGATCCCGCCGAGGGAAGGATGAATGCCATGATCCAGCGCTACGGCATTCGCGCAGCGGACGACAGTCGGGCCGTGGCGCAGAGCGGCGTGGACGTGCTGGTTCTGGCGGTCAAGCCGCAGGCGATCGACAAGCTGTTTGCGGAGTTGAAGGACGCCGTGTCGGATCGAACGTTGGTACTCTCAATCGTCACGGGCGTTCAATTGGTTCGGCTTGAGGCGGAGCTGGGCGGGCAGGTCCGGGTAGTGCGGGCCGTGCCCAACACGCCGGCGCAGGTCGGAGGCGGTGTGACGGCTGTGGCCGGCGGCGCTTTTGCGACTGCCGATGATCTGCGGGCCGCGGTCGAGTTGTTCAACGCCGTGGGGACGACGCTGGTTGTGGAGGAGCGGCAATTGAACGCTGTGACGGGGTTGAGCGGCAGCGGACCGGCGTTTGCCTTTGTGATGATCGAGGCGTTGGCTGACGGGGGGGTCAGGGTCGGCCTTTCGCGCGAGATCGCGCTGCAGTTGGCCGCGCGCACCCTGATGGGAGCCGCGCAGTTGTTGCTGCAGACCGGCGAGCATCCCGGGCAGTTGAAAGATCGGGTGGCCTCGCCCGGCGGGACAACCATTGCCGGCCTGCGGGAGTTGGAAGCCGGCGGCGTCCGTGCGGCATTGATCAACGCGGTAGAAGCAGCCACCCGGCGTGCCGAGGAACTTGGACGGGGACGGAAATAGGGCATGGTCGTGATGGCCAACTTCTTGAATGCGCTCGCCTCCGTGCTCGATCTGGCCTTGTGGGCCTATATGTGGGTCCTCGTGGCGCGCGCGGTCATCTCCTGGGTCAACCCCGATCCCTACAATCCGATCGTGCAAGCCTTGTACAAGTTGACGGAGCCGGTGTTGAACCCGGTCCGCCGGCTGATGGGGGGGTACGGTCTCGGGATTGATTTGTCCCCCATGATCGTGATTTTGATCATCTATTTTCTTCAAATGTTTCTGATCCGGACCATGCATGACATCGCCGGCCAATTGCGATGAGCTGGAAGCGCTGCAGGAGAGCGCCGCCTGTGCTATGGTGTGAAGGTCGTGGAGTTGTCGTATGGACGGGCAGGAGAACAGATGCGTCAGCGGATTGGGTGCAGCGGGATTGCAATTGAACGTCGCCCCTCGCACTACGCGGTCGGGGTGAAGGAGACAACATGAACGTGAAA
>DATJYI010000183.1:0-2565 GCA_035499635.1 Nitrospiria bacterium
CGCCTGATCGAAGACCGCCCGGTCCATCAGATAGGCCTGGGGCGTCTCCCGCCCGATCCGCGCCGAACGGCCCAGCGGAGAGTAGATGACGGCCGAGCAGAGCTCCCGCTGGATCGGTCCGCGCGGCAGCGCAAACTCATCGAACGCCTTTGCGCCCAGAATGCCGGTGCAGAAGCGCGGCTCACCGATCTGCCGGTGCTCCTCCACCACCGCAACGGAAAGCCCCGCGCCGGCCAGCCGCCCCGCGGCCCAGTTGCCCGCCGGTCCGGCGCCGATGATCACCACGTCAATCCGCATCGCCTCCCCCCTTTACATTTATGCGTCACCGGAACGGATACGCGACCTGCGCCGCCCCCACAGCGCCATGAGCGTCGAATGTAAAAAAACCGGGGATACAACCCGGCCGTCATTATGACCCATTCACACCAGCGCCACAAACCAGAAAGGAAACATCAGACAGACAGAACTGCCGGCCGGACCGTGCAGGCCCGGCAGACATCACCGGCGGAAATCCCGCTCCGCCGGTGCCCTGCGATGAGGCGGCAGTCCAGCCATTTAAAACGTGAGCCCGACCTGCGCGATGCCGCCGATCTCGTTGGGTAGATCGTGTGTCGCTTGAAACCGGAAGGCCACGTCCGCCGTCACCCGTCCGACGTACCGGATGCTCGGCGTGATCCCCACATAATCCTGATCGCTCCCCCGCTGGTACGTGCCGTCAATTTCCATCAAGAATTGCAGCGGACTCGCCAACGGATTGTCGGGATTGACCAACAGGGGCAGGGCCGCGCCGACGGCATAGGTGCCGTACTTATCCTGAGTATTTTTATTCAGATCCTGAAACGTATAACTGCCCTCGACGTACAGCCCGATGGCGTACAGATCCGGGCTGAAGTCGATTTCCGTCGAGCTCATCAGCTTGAACGCAATCCCATAGTCCTGCACCGTCCTCAATCCATCCCCCGGCTGGCCGTAGGTCAGCGTGGGCGACCCCTCCTTCCCGGTGGGCAGCGTGCCCGTCACCCCCACCGCGACCGCCGGCCACTGCGTTTCTTTTTGATCGAGCACGCGCCACTTGGCGGAAAGCTGCACGTCGCCCAACCCCGTAATCGTGCCGTTGGCGGCATAATGAATCCCGGGCACCATGGCGGCCAGTTCGATCCTGGCAGGCAGGCCGATCGCGACCTCCCCCGCTCCTTCATAGAAACTGGTGGGATCCGATGTATGAATGATCATTCCCGTCAGACTGACGGCAATCTTCATCGGTTCGAGTGTGTGGGGCGATTCGGTGATCAGCAGCCCGCTCAATCCCGTCAGAGTCGTCGAGCTGCCCAACATGTCCGGCGGCTCACTCTCCGCTGCGAACGCCACAGGAATCCGGAATTGAGCGATCACGGCGCAACTCAACAAGCCGAAGAAGACGGCCATGCCCATTCTCAGCGTGTTGTTCATCGAGCCCTCCCGGCACCCTATTTGATGACGCCCCGGTTCCTATGCATCAATCCAACGGGCCGCGTCTGCCGTTCCCAACCGCCCGTCAGCGTAATCCAGACCGACAGGAGAGTCAACAGAAAATCCAGCCGGAGCGACGCCCGCCGGACGTAGAGCCGGTCATACCGGAATTTTCCCCGACGCGGCAGATCCCGCGGCGCGCAGACCTGCGCCAGTCCCGTCAGGCCGGGCCGGACGGCCAGCCGTTCGCGCGCGCCGGGAATATCAAGCAAGGCCATCGCGCCGCCCGCCATCGCGCCAACCGTCGACGCGCCCGTCTCCACCTCAGCCGGCCGCAACGCCCGCGGGCCGACGAAGCTCATCTCCCCGATGAAAATGTTCCAGAGCTGCGGCAGCTCGTCCATCGCGGTGGCCCGAAGCCAGCGCCCCACCCGCGTGACGCGGGGGTCGCCTTCACGCGCCTGCAACGGCCCGAAGCGTCGGTCGGCATCGGGCACCATCGTCCGGAACTTCAATACGCCGAATTCGCGGCCGTCCCGGCCGACCCGTCGATCCCGAAAGAAGACCGGCCCGCCGTCTTCCAGACGGATCAATGTGGCGAAAAGCGCCCAGAGCGGCGACGACATCAGCAAACCTACGCCGGAGAGCGCGACATCGAAGAGCCGTTTCATCATCGAAGCCGGCGCGGGCCGGCCATCAACCTCAATCAGCAGATTCGAAAACCTCTCCGTGGCAATCGGCCGGTTGCAGTGCTCATCAAAATAGCGGCGGCCGTTCTTACCCATCTCCCGAACGAGAGGCGACGACCGCATGAACGTGCTGATCGCATGAACCAGGCCGGCCACATCCCAAGGCGCTATGACAAAGCCGCAGCCCGCCTTCTCAACAATTCGTGCCGCATCGCTGGACGGTGGACCGATGAAAATGACCGGCCGGCCGGCCGCCAGCGCGCTGTAGAGCTTGCTGGGGACGATCACTCCTTCCAGCCCCGGCTGCAATGTCACCAGATGCACATGGCCCGCGCCGAGGCTCTGCGTAAGTGATGATTCCGGCTGGGGAGGAAGAAACCGTGCCGGCGTGGCGTTGAGCATCTGCTCCCTGAGCCACGCCAGTCGC
>DATJYI010000184.1:0-11876 GCA_035499635.1 Nitrospiria bacterium
CAGCCAGCTCGCCAGCGGTATTACCGGCCAGGTGATTTACGTAGATGCGGGTTATCAGATCATGGGTATGTAAGGAACTTCCCCGCACCCGTTTCTCTTCAACACGGCGTTCGTTGACCCGCCACGCCGACCCGTACTCCAATTGACAGGCCGCAGTCTTGTGCTACCTTGTAGAATGAACGTCCATCCGGCGCGGGCTGCGACCATGGCTGCAAAGACCACCACTCAGATCATCCAGGAAAAACTCGGGCGGATTCTCATCACCGAGAAAATGCTGACCGAGGAGCAACTGGCCGGCGCGCTGAGCGAACAGGCGAAAGAAAAATCGCCGCGCGACCTCGGCTCGATCCTGATCGAGCAGGGACATGTGTCGGAGAAAAACCTCACCCATGCGCTGGGCATCCAATTCAATCTCGCCGTGCTCGAGACGAGCCAGATCGCCATCAACCCGGAGATCATCAAGCTGGTGCCGGAAGAGATCATCAAGCGTCATCTGGTGCTGCCGGTCTTTCTGGTTGAACGGGAGCTCACGCTCGCCGTGAGCGATCCGACGCAACTGGACGTCATCGATGCGGTTTCCACCGAGACCAAATGCCACGTGCAGACCGTGCTGGCGACCCGGACCGATCTGCAATCGGCCATCACCGGCTATTTCATGAAATCGCAGCGCCGTCAGGCTTCATCCGTCTCATTGCAGCAATTCGATCCGGACCGTGGAGGCGAGGCCGAAATCGAACGGCTCAAACGGGCCGGCAAGGAGCTGCCCGTCATTGAACTGGTCGATGAGATGATCCTCCAGGCGGCCGACAAGCAGGCCACCGACATTCACATCGAACCGGGGGAACGGCGATCCGTGCTCCGCTACCGGATCGAAGGCGTGCTCAGCGAGGTCGCGGCCTTCCCGATGCCGTTGTATCAGGCCATCGTGTCGCGCATCAAAGTCCTGGCGCAATTGGACACGGCTGAGCGGCAGAAACCCCTGGAAGGGCGAATCCAGTTCGAGTCGGGCACGCGCGCGCTGGACATCAGGGTTTCGAGCATGCCCGCCTACCACGGCGAAACGATCGCCCTGCGGGTCTTCGATCGCGGCAGGGTCCGTCTGGGGCTGGAGGAATTGGGCTTTTCCAAACCGAACTTCGAACGGCTCGAGTCATTGATCCATCAGCCCTCCGGCATCATTCTGGTCACCGGCCCTGCCGGAAGCGGAAAGAGCACGACCCTCTATGCCATTCTCACCGCGATCAAGTCGGTCGAAAAGAAGATCGTGACGATTGAAGACCCCGTCGAATACCCGCTCCCTCTGATCAATCAGATCCAGGTCAACCCCAAAAAGGAATTGAGTTTTGCCAACGCGTTTCGCGCGGCGCTCCGGCAGGATCCGGACGTCATCATGGTGGGCGAAATCCCCGACCCCGAAACGGGGACCCTGATGACCGAGGCGGCGCTCACCGGCCATCTGGTGCTGGGTTCGCTGAATGCCGGTGACGCGAAAAGCGCGATCATGCGGCTGGTGGACATGGGCGTCGAGCCCTATCTGCTCGCCCCCTCGCTGCTCGGCGTCGTCGCCCATCGGCTGGTCCGGACCATCTGCCCGCAGTGCAAGAGCTCGTACGAGCCGAAGAAATCCGAGTTGGGACATCTCAATCTGACCGATCTCCCGCCCGGCATGACCGTCTGCCGCGGAAACGGGTGCGCCGCGTGCCAGCAGCTCGGCTACAAAGGACGCATCGGCGTGCATGAAGTGCTGGTGGTGGATGATGAGATGCGGGAGCTCATCAGCGAGCGCGCCTCAGCCGGCGTGATCGCCGAGCACGCGAAAAAGAAGGGATTTACCGACCTGCGCTATGACGGGATTCGGAAAGTGCTCGACCGGCAGACCACGGTGGAAGAACTGCTCCGCGTCGCCAAGGGATTTTGAATCCCGCACTCCGTTTAAATCCCACGCATCCAGGCCGATCCGCCTCTGCAAGGACGGGACGTTTTCATCTCGAGGCGATTCCGCATCGCGTCTGGAACGTGCCTCGCAGGGGACCGGACATCTTACCCGGATTCAGCGCCACCCTCGCCGCCCATACGCGTCGGCACGCGCTCCGATCCTGTCGCGGTCTCCATCTGACGGCGCACCCGCGCCAGCTCCGCTTCCAGCCGCTCCAGCCGTTCGCTGACCGGATCCGGTATATTGGCGTGATCCATCATCCGCTCGTCCAGTTCGCCGCCCGCTTCCATGCGTTTGACGCGGCCCGGAATGCCGACGACCGTCGAATGGGCCGGCACCGATTTGAGCACGACCGAGTTGGCGCCCACCTTGACGTGGTCGCCGATGGTGATGCCTCCCAGAATCTTGGCGCCCGCGCCGACCACCACGTGATGGCCGAGGGTGGGATGACGTTTGCCCCGCTCCTTGCCTGTGCCGCCCAGCGTGACGCCCTGAAAGAGCGTCACATGATCGCCGATTTCAGCCGTCTCGCCGATCACCACGCCCATGCCGTGATCGATGAAAAAACTCCGGCCGATCGTCGCGCCGGGATGGATCTCCACGCCCGTCAGGAAGCGGGACAGATGCGAGATGAGCCGCGGGAGGACAGGCAGGCGGAGCCTCCAGCACCGGTGCGCCAGGCGGTGGAGCAGGATCGCCTGAAACCCCGCGTAGGTCAGGAACACTTCCAGCGTGCTGGTGGCGGCCGGGTCCCGTTCAAAGACCGCGCGCAAATCCTCCTTGACCGATTCAAACATCCCGCCGCTCCAGCAGGCAGACGGCCTGCGCGGCCATGCCCTCGCCCCGACCCATGGCGCCCACCCCTTCGGCCCGCTTGGCCTTGATTGAGATTTGCGCGGGCTCGACTCCCAACGATTTGGCCATCGCGCCGCGCATCTGCTCCAGATGAGGCGCCAGTTTTGGCGCCTCCGCCACAATGACACTGTCCAGATTGGCAAGCCGGTAACCTGCCGCGCGGACCTTCCGCCCGACATCCTCCAGCAGGAGCAGGCTGCTGACGCCCCGATAGGAGGGATCGGAGCTGGGATAGAGGACGCCCAAATCCGGCAGACCGGCCGCGCCCAGCAGGGCGTCGCAGACGGCGTGCGTCAGGACGTCGGCGTCGGAATGGCCGTCCAACCCTTTGGAAAAGGGAATCGTCACCCCGCCCAGAACGAGCGGTCGTCCCGCCGTCAGGGGGTGGAGATCATATCCGATGCCGATGCGGATCATGAGATCAGGGGGGAGTTGCTCAACTCCCCCCTGCGCCCCCCATCGCCCAACGCGATTGAATCATCTCTCGCATGTCACGCCGATGCTCGGCTGGCTGGCGCCGGAAGGAATTCTCTATCATAACGATCGACCAGTGGCCGCCATCCCCCGGCTCGACAGCCACCGTTCGGCGACCGGAAGGTCGTCCGGCGTTGTGATCTTGATGTTGGCGGAGGAGCCCTCCCGCACGACGACGCGGGCGCCCAGCCGTTCCATCAATGCGGCGTCATCCGTGCTGATCACGCCGTCGGCCGCCGCCCTCGCGTGCGCCTCCCACAACGCGGTCCGCCTGAAGACCTGCGGCGTCTGCGCCAGCCAGATCTGCGATCGCGGCAGCGTGGACTGGATCACGCCGTCGGGGCCGACCTGCTTGGGCGTGTCGCCCAGGGGCACGGCCAGAATGGCGCCGTCCGCCCCGCCGGCGGCGCCGATCACGGCCGCGATCTGTTCCGGCGTGACGCACGGGCGCACTCCGTCGTGCACCGCCACCCACTCCACTTCGTCAGGCAGCTCGGCCAGGCCGTGGGCCACGGAGGTCTGCCGTTCCGCGCCGCCGGCCACGATCGCCGCCACCTTGCGAAAGCCGTAGGGACGCACGATCTCGTCGGCGCAGCGTCGTTCGTCGCCCGGCGGCACAACCAAAACGATCAGATCGACGGCCGGCGTCGATTCGAACCGGTCGATCGTGTGGGTCAGGATCGGCCGCCCGGCCAGTTGCAGAAACTGTTTGGGACGCGACCGGCCGCCTGATGCGGACGAGCCTTCCCGGCCGGCAAGCCGGGCGGCCATCCGCTTCCCGCTTCCGGCCGCCACGAGGACGGCGGCAACGAGCCGGCGACCGGGGGCGGACGCCGTCATTCCTGCGGCTCCTCGCGGAGCTTGGTGAAGATCATCCGGCCGGCGGTTGTCTGCAGGACGCTCGTGACGATCACATCGACGTTTTTACTGATCAATCGTTTGGCATCGTCCACGACGACCATCGTGCCGTCCTCCAGGTAGGCCACCCCCTGCCCGGCTTCCTTGCCCTCCTTCAGGATGAAGACACGGAGCGATTCACCCGGCAGCACAACGGGACGCAGGGCATTGCTCAACTCATTAATGTTCAACACTTTCACGCCCTGAAGGCTGGCCACCTTGTTCAAATTCAGATCGTTCGTCATGATCTTGGCGCCGAGCTTTTTGGCCAGCGCCACCAGCTTGGCATCGACCTCGCGAATGTGGGGAAAATCGTCGTCGACGATCCGCACGGTCACGCCCGGCATCTCCTGGACCCGCCGCAGGACGTCGAGCCCGCGCCGTCCCCTGGCCCGCTTCAATGAATCGGAGGAATCGGCGATGTGCTGCAATTCCTGCAATATGAACTGCGGCAGTATAAATCCACCTTCGATAAAACCCGTTTCACACAGATCGGCGATCCGTCCATCGATGATGACGCTGGTGTCCAGCAGCTTTGGTCCCGGACCGGCCGCGCCATGGTTGGCGGCCGCCACGTGGACGGGTAACCGCCAGTTATTCAGCACCACGTCGCTCCCGAGCCGTCCGCCGATCACTCCGCCCAGATAGCCGAAGAGGAGTCCCATGCCCAACCGCCAGCCCCACAAGTAGCCGCCCGGACCGCCGACGACGGGATGCGTCCAGCCGGACGGCTCGGCGACCACCATCAACAGCCCCGCCCCGCCGATGCCCACGACGGCTCCGATGCCGGCGCCCACGAGTGTGGCGACGGCGACACGGGCAATCGCGCGTTCGATCGCCACGGCCAGCGCCGCGAAGACCGCGCCGACGAGGAGCCCCTGCGGGCTGACGGCCGCCCCCTCCAAACGGGGCCCGAACAGCAGTCCGCCCAACAGCGCGCCCAGGAGGATAAATCCGCCCCGAATCCACCGCGCCGCGTTCATGTGATGTCCCCTCTCCACGCCGCCCCGCCCGATGCCACACACCGGTCAGGGTCAGTCTGCGTCTGAAGAGACGGAATCATCCCGTTATGGACTGAGCGTCACGAACAGCATCTGTCCATTTCGATTCAGCAGCAACAGCACCGATTCGCCGGGTTTCAGTTGACGATCGATGCGCTGATAGTCGTTGAGTGATTTGATCGCCTGCCGGTTGATTTCCACCATCACGTCGCCTGCGCGCACTCCCGCCTCTTCCGCGAGGCTGCCGTCTTCCACATTCGTGATCACGACACCGGTCAGCGAATGCGGCAGGTTCAACTGATCGGCGAGATCGGGCGTCAGCTGCTGCACCTCCAGGCCGGACAGCGCCTCATTCTCCGACGGGGCGGCGGACCCGCCACCGCCGCCGGCGAGCTCTTTCGGCTGCTCGTCGATTTTGACCGTGAGCGTCTTCTCCCGATTGTCGCGGATGATCGTCACGTCAACCTGACGGCCGACTTCGGTTTCCGCGACAAGGTTGCGCAACTGTCCGGCGTTCGCGATGTCGTGGCCGTTGTATTTGATGATGATGTCCCCTCGCTTCAAGCCGGCCCGGTCCGCCGGCGTATCCTTCAGCACGTCGCTCACCAACGCGCCCTTTGCTTCCTGCAATCCGAATTGTTTGGCCAGCTCGGAGGTCACCTCCTGGATGCTCACGCCCAGCCAGCCGCGGGTCACTTTGCCCTCCTTGATCAAGCTCGTCATAACCAGCCTGACCATGTTGCTGGGCACTGCAAATCCGATTCCCATGTAGCCGCCGCTCCGGCTGAAGATCGCCGTGTTCACGCCGATCAGCTGGCCGCGGGTGTTGACCAGGGCGCCGCCGGAATTGCCGGGGTTGATGGCGGCATCGGTCTGGATGAAATCTTCATAATCGGCGATCCCGACATTCGCCCGCCCCACCGCGCTGATGATCCCCATGGTGACGGTTTGGTTCAACCCGAACGGATTGCCGATCGCCAGCACGTATTCGCCCACCTTCAACTCGCTTGAATCGCCCCAGGGAATCGTCGGCAGGTCTTTCGCATCAATTTTGACGACGGCGACGTCCGTTTTCGGATCGCTGCCCACCACCTTGCCGGTGAATTCCCGCTTGTCCGCGAGCAGCACCTTGATCTCGTCGGCCTGCGCGACGACGTGGTTGTTGGTCACGATGTAGCCGTTGGGATCGACGATGACGCCGGAGCCCAGGCTTTGCTCCCGCCGCGACGGGGGGGTCTGAAACTGGCGGAAAAAATCATCGCCGAAAAATCGACGGAAGAAGGGATCCTCGAACATCGGGTTTTGCTGCGAGCCGCTCTGGCGTCCCTTGATGAGTCGGCTGGTGGACACGTTGACCACCGCCGGCGTCGCCGATTCCGCCACTCTGACGAACAGTTGATTGTCCGAGGCGGATGCGGGGGGCGGAGGTCCGCCGGTCCGGAGCGGCGCCGGGGCCGGCGGCGTGGCTGAAGCCGTCGGCTCCTGCACCGTGCGGACGGACGGGAACCAGTCGATATCCGTGGCCAGCAACAATCCGATCATGATGCCGATGCTGATCATGACGCTGCCGACAATCCATTGCCGGACCGAAACGCGGCGCTCGCCGCCCCGTTCCGGTCGTCCTTGCGAATCAAACGGCATGTGCCACTCCCTCCATCAAAAACTTTCAGTAATTGCCGCGGCTTGCGGTAGTGCCATCATTATACGGGTAAGTCCGGAATCTTGTAAAGACAACCGTGTCATCCGGAACGTGTGAGCGGCCGGGACCCACGTCTCCCGGGCGGTCCGGCGTCAGTTGGAGCAATCCACGCACGCGGGGCTGTGAGGCTCACCCTCCCCTGCCGGACGCCGAGCGTGGCCGCTGCGCATGTTCAAGCAGCGTCACCAAGATCAGAATGATCGCCGCTTGAACGATCAGCAGCAGCGCTTCCGCCAGCGTCGCATCGCGCACTTCGATGGCGGAGAGCCCCAAGGCCAGGTTCAACAACAGAATGAACCAGACGGCCATGGCGGGCCGGCCGAAGAGCCGGAGGAGCCGGTGATGCAGATGGTCGGTGCCCACGTAGTCGATCCATTCCTGGAACGTGCGGACCCGGCCCGTGACCAGCCGGGCGACGGTGATATGCACCATGTCGAAGATCAACACGCCAAAGATCAGCAGCGGATTGCTGATTGACACCAACGGGTCGCTCGTTGACCAGTCGCCGGCGACGGCCAGACAGGCGAGCAGGAAGCCGATGAAGGAGGCGCCGCCGTCGCCCAGAAAAATCATGGCCGGCCGGCGCCACCGCCAATTATAGAGCAGAAAACCGAGCGAAGCGCCCACCAAGGCCACGGTCATCCAGCCCAGCAACGGCTGCCGGGTTTGAAAAGCGATGAGGCCCATGAAGCCCGCGATGATGATGGTGAGGCCGCCGGCCAGGCCGTCCAGACCGTCAAAAAAATTGAAGGCATTGGTGATCCCGACGATCCACAGCGCCGTCAAGGCGATGTTGGCCGTCTGGCCGAGAAGCGTCTGGGGAAAGAGGGTTAACTGCTGACCGGCGGTCACCACCACTCCCACCGCCGTCAGTTGAATGAGCAGGCGCCATGCCGCCGGCACGCCCCGCCAGTCGTCAAGCAGGCCGACGGCGAGCATCATCGTCGAGGCGATGACGATCGCCTCCATGCCCCGCAGGAGAATCGAGTTGGCCGCCAGTGCGCCCACCATGGCGGCGTAGATCGCCACCCCGCCGAGTTTCGGAGTCGGCCGGGCGTGCCGTTTTCGATCATCCGGCCGGTCGATGATCCCCAATCGAAGCGCGGCCCAATGGCAGAGCGGCATGGTGCCTGCGGAGAGCGACATCGAAAGGAGAAAGATGAACAACCATCGGTGGCCGACGTCGTGAAACCAGCCGGTGACCGGCGGCAGCAGCACCAGACCGGCTATGGTCAGTGCCCACAGCCCTCGCCAGGGCGTCACGGCCGTCTCCGCCGGCAAAGACGCGCCGCCTCCGAAAGGGCTGTCACGATCCGCTCAAGCTCCCGCCTGGTCAACGCCGGATAGATGGGCAAGGAGAGCGCTTCCCGCCAGAGGCGGTCGGTGACGGGGAATCCCCGTTGACCGATGCAGCGATGAATCGGTCGGTAGACAGGCCGTCGGGCCGTAACGCCCAGGCTCATCAGACACGCCATGACGCGATCGGCGCCGCCGGGAACACGCACCACGTAACGGTGATAGGCGTGGTCCCGGTCGGCCGGCGACGCGGGCCCGCACCACGGCAGTCCGGCCAGCGCCTGATCATACCGCCGGGCGATCCGGCGGCGCCGTGCCAGCATCAACGGCAACCGCCGCAATTGACTCAAGCCGAGCGCGGCGTGAAGCCCGGACAGTTTGAAGTTGAAGCCGGACGAGTACCGCGGCCGTTCGTCGTATGAGCGGCCCTTCCGGATTTTCTCCAACAACGCCGCCGAATTGCTGGCCACCATGCCGCCTTCGCCGGCCGCGACGAGCTTCGTCGCATAGAACGAACAGACGGCGGCGACGCCGAACGAGCCGACCGGACGCCCGCGATACGTGACGCCCAAGGTCTGCGCGCAATCCTCGATCACCGGAGGCCCCAACGCCAGCACGTCCCTCAGATCCGCCGGCAGGCCGAACAGATGGGGAAGGATCAGGGCTTTGGTGCGACGGCGGAGGCGGCGTCTCGCGTCGTCGGGCGACAGATTGCACGTCTCCGGATCGACGTCCACCAGGCGGGCCGTCGCCCCCGTCGCCTCGGTCGCGTGCAGGAGCGCCGAGCAGACGTAGCTGGGCATCACGACTTCATCGCGCGGGCCGACGCCCAACGCCCGCAAGGCAAGATACAGCGCCGCCGTTCCGGAGCTGACCGCCGCAGCCCCGGCGACCCCGAGCGTCCGGGCCACCTCCGTTTCGAATTGTTCAACAACGGGGGAGGGCGACAGCCGGCCGCTGCGAACCACGGCGTTCACGGCCCGCGCGTCGGCCGCCGTCAACCAGGGTCTCGAATGGGGAATCGGTGAGGCGGTGCGACGACGATGCCGTCCGCCGTTTCGTCGTGACACGGTCACCTATTGTAGGGGCTCGTGCCGCCCCCTCCATCCGCCTGGCGGCATGGAGCCTCCCCCTCTCGCTCGCGTGGCTCGCTGGTAGCTGCCCGGGGGCATTTCTGCGCGTAATTGCAGGTCGCGGTTGTCATGGAAGATCGTAAAGTATGACTAGGCACACGACGATCGACTCATAAAAGTATAGTCGTTTTTCGGTGTTTTGTCAGAAATGGCACGCCTTCAGGTGTGTGTTGACATCGCCGCCGAGAGCAGCAAAAGAATTGGGTGGGAGGCCTCAGGCGCTGGGATCGCTTGCCGGCTGGCAGGTCGGAGTAGACGTTCCGGCCCATCGCAGAACGACTCACCTCACAGAACCCCCTCAGTCGATGTTGATGAAGAGCCTCAGCGGCACGAATCCCTCGGCATTGCGCACCCGTCCCTGAATGCCCCGGAAGTGGGCCGACGACCGCGCGACATCGAGGATCGACATGCCCTCGACGTTCGTCTTCATCACCTGTGAATCGTGCGCCCGGAGGGTGCGGAGCTTCTTGTCCAGCACTGCGTCAATGTTCACAAAAACGGTCGGGGTGAAGTTCTGCGTCGTCGGCCCCTCGTAAAACAGGACATTTCTGGTGTAGCGTGTCGCCGTCACCGTGCAGGTGGCCAGGTGACGGTGATCCTGGTGCGTGTCGTCTCCGTAGTGGACGAAGATAAACAGGGGATCGATCTGGTTGATCACCCGCTCGATCTGCTGGATCAACCGCCGGTCGACGGACACTTTTGTATCCTCATACCGTCCCCAAAAAATCCCTCTGGCGCCCATGATGCGCGCCGACGCATCCTGCTCCTTTCGGCGGGTGTTGCGCCTGCCTCCCTGCTCGCCTCCCGTCAGGACCATGAGATGAACCCGGTGGCCGTGTTCAGCGTACTTGATCAGGGTGCCGCCGCAGCCGATCTCGATGTCGTCCGGATGCGCCCCGATCGCCAGAATGTTCATCGGCGGCGGTGAACCGGCCTTCCCCCGTCTCTTTCTCATTCCAACCTCACGGCAGGCGTCCTTCCAGCAGGGCGCCCCTCGACGCCCGCAGCCGGGCCAGGCTCTCCGGACCGCAGTTGAACAGCAGATCGACGACCGACAGCCCTGGTTCGAAGGGAGGGTAGAGCTGTGGATAGACCGGATGGGTGAACTGTTGGACGTCGACCGTGAGCCCGGCGCGTTCGAACGCAGGCAGGTCGAGATAATGCCGGCTCCCGGATCCGGCCAGATACCGATCGGCGCCGACCTCCCGGCAAATGTCGATGAGCCGTTGATTCGGATGCTCGGTCAGCGTCATCTCCGACGCGAGGCGAGGTGCCCATTCCAACCCCAGCGCGGAGGCCAGACACGCCATGCCGGCCAGCGCCAGATCCACCAGCCACGACCACCGTGCGGTGTAGAGCGGCTCGAGCAGCGGGGCATACCGGTCGAAGTGGGGCGCTTTGCGATAGGACTGGGTCAGCGTCCGCCAGTGGGTCCGTTGCCAGCCGGTCTCGGCGACGCGTACGTCGCGGAGCCGCTGGGGGAACACGTAGTGCACCGGGACGGTCAGCCATCGCCACCCCTGCGGCGTTTTGATCCGGTTGCGGTTCTGCCATTCATTCTTCTGGTACTGCACGTTGTCGAGCACGACGAACAGGTCGGCCTGATCGATTTTGTCGAACAAACCCGACCACGGCAGATACTGCGGCTGGTGCACCGCCACCCGCATCGGCGGCTACTCGTGCCTGCCGCTCTCCCGACCACGGCAGCGCGCCTGAGACCATCCGACCAGCGCGATCGTCACGCTGATCATGTCCAGCGAGACGAGATAACAGACCGTGTACCATTCATCGGGCCTGTTGGTATACCCCAGAAAGTGGAGAATCGTAAACAGCAACGTTCCCATTCCGTTTCACCTCCATCTGCGGCAGAGGACGCCGAGCGTTCGAGCAAAAAATTTGCGCCATTATAGAGGGGTTTCCTGCGGAATGCAAATAATCTGCCGTATCGCCATACGGGCGGGTGTGACACCCGCCCCTACGTCACTACGTTACAGACGTCCACCGGTCGAACGTCGCCGCCTGTCCGATGATGCATGCGTGCTCATCCAGCACGGTCCAAACGACCGCTCCCTCGATCAGAAAGCGCCGCCCCGATCCGGAGATGCGAATGCCCCGGTAGTGGTCGAGAAAACCGCGCGTCGCCGCCTCTGCCAGCAATCGCGCCCGGTCCTCCCGCGCATCCGGCTCGGCCGTCAGACGGGACGGCGTCCTCGTAAACGTCTCCCACGTCATCTCCCACAATCGAAGCGCGGACGCGTTGCCATAGTTCAGAATGGGATCGGCTTCAACGCCGTGCGACAGCACGGGGGAGGAAAGCTGAAACAGATATTCGGCCTGGGCGGCCGGAGGAACGTCGTCGGGGATGAGCCGCCGGCCCGTCCAACGGCGATAACTCGAGATCAGCCGTTGCGAGTGCCTGGCGACCAGCGGGTCCGTGAAGATCGGCGCGTTCATGGACGAAGGCGTACGGTAGCAGGCCGGGAGAATGCTGTCAATGCGTCTCGTACCTTATCCGATTGACACGGCCGATCGCTCCCCCTATCATGCTGCGAATGGCCAGACTGCACATACCGGGTCACCCCGCC
>DATJYI010000185.1:0-4304 GCA_035499635.1 Nitrospiria bacterium
TGATGTCGGAGCGGAGCCAGGTCAGATTGCGATCGATACAAAGCCGGGTCTTTGACACCACGGACACACAGCGGATCATGAAAGCGGCCATCGACGTCATGCAGAACATGAACTTCACCATCGACGTCCTGGATGAGGATCTGGGGCTGATCTCGGGGAAGAAACTCTATCAGTCCGGCGGCCAGTGGGTCGACAGCCCGGCCTATTATGCGTACCACACCGACGAATTGATCATCTTCAACACCAATTTCAGATCGTGGGGGTCCTTCGAGTACCGGGAGGATCTGACCCGCATCACGGTGACCGTCCGCCCCAAGGAGACCACCCGGTCGCTGGTCCGGGTCAGCGTGCAGTACAATCTCAGGGCGGTGGAAGATATCGAGATGTACCGGACATTCTTCACGGCGCTCGAACAATCGATGTTCCTCTCCGCCACAATGGAGTGACATCGGCATCGGGCCGACTCGGGCGTCACGCGAGTGCCTCCTGTTGACGTGACGACAATCCTTCCTGCTGCTCGTATTTTGTCTTGACAACACAGACGCGGGAATGCTACAAGCGAATTAACGGCCAGTTGATCGTTGCATGCCGCCATCTCACAAGGAGGAACGCATGACGAAATCCGCGCACGTCTTCCTGTTTGGTATCATCCTCACCGTCCTGATCGCCGCGCCCGCCTTGGCCGACATCTCCTCCGACACGGGGCCCGGTTGCGGTCTGGGCAAGATGCTCTTCGGACAGCCCAACTTCAGCGGCAAGCACCATATCATGCAGCAGTCCTTCGCCGCCACGACGAACGGCACGTTTTTCAGCCAGACATTCGGCATTTCGTTCGGCACATCCGGCTGCACCAATGACGGGGTGTTCGCCGGCAATCAGCAAAAGGTGAACGCCTTTGCCGAGATCAATCTCGATCACCTCCGGCAGGAGATGGCCCGGGGCCAGGGGGAATATCTCGCCTCGTTCGCGTCATTGATCGGGGTTCCGGCTGACCGGCGAAATGACTTTTATGCGCTGACGCAGGAGAACTATTCGACGCTGTTCAAATCGGAGCGGACAACCGCGCACGAGATGCTCGCCGCCCTCGAGCAGGAGCTGGCCGCGCATCCCGGACTGGTGGTTCAGGCGTCAAGCTGATTCTGCGGTTCGAGAACGGCTTTTGGCATGTGCCGAAGGCCGGATGTGTGTGTGTCAAGAATGGCTAATACGTCCATCGTATTAGCCGTTCTTGTTATTGCATCCGTCATTCATCTCGGCACGGCTCACGCCGAGACGGCGGTATCCGCCCTCACGGCAGACCAGGCGAACTACCTTGCCGAGCTCCAGTCACAGGCTCGAGAGAAACTGTTGTCGACTTCTCGCGTCTGGCACCTGCTGCTCCATTACCAATCGAATCTGTTGGGTGGGTTCGCGAGCCAGGCTGACGGGGCGCCATTCTTTCTCGCTTCAACTGGTAGGACCAACCCGCAAGCTGAACTGAATGCCACTCTTGCAAAGTTCTTCGCCGACGAACCGGTGGGGAAGACCGCGCAACAGGCGCAATGCGCCTTTCCCGACCGGTACCAGTGGCTGAAGCGGCAGCTCGCCTTCGACCCCGCCCGCCTGCCGGAACGGCGCTGCGAGCGGCTGGAACACTGGCTGGCCGAGATCAACCCCGCCTCGGCCACCTTCATTTTCGCGTCGGCCTACATGAACAACCCCTCGTCGATGTTCGGCCATACGCTCCTGCGGATCGATCAACGGGGACACACACCAGAGACGACCATTCTGGATTACGTGATCAATTACGCGGCAAGCACCGACACCGATAACGCCGCCCTTTACGCCATCCTGGGCGTCACCGGCGGCTTCAAAGGTTTCTTTTCCACAACTCCCTATTACATCAAGATTCAGGAATACAATGACATGGAAAACCGGGATCTCTGGGAGTATCATTTGAGCTTCGATAACGCACAGATCAACCGGATGTTGTTGCATGCCTGGGCGCTGGGCAATACCTATTTCAATTACTACTATTTTAAGGAAAACTGCTCCTACCAGCTGCTGTCGCTGCTGGAATTCGCCGATCCGTCGCTCCATCTGACCGATCACTTCCCTGTCTGGACCCTTCCGAGCGATACGGCCCGGTTGATCGAGGCGCAGCCGGGGTTGGTGACCTCCGTCACCTTCCGCCCGTCCGCCTTCAACAAGATCCAGTACACGCTGACGCTCCTTACACCGGATGAACGACGGCTCTTCGATCAATTGCGTGACAGCACGGCGCCGATTCAGTCGGAGGCGTTTCGCAGGCTGACGGTCCGTCAGCAGGCCGCGTTGCTCGATCTGGCCTCGGACTATGTCGAGTACCGGCAAATGGCCGATCCGGCCCTCCATGAACAGCTTGCGCCCAGGCAGCAGACGCTCCTCGCGGCGCGAAGCGAATTGAAGATTCCCTCCGAACCGGTGGAGATTCCTTCGACGACCGGTCCGCCGGAGACCGGCCATGATTCGATCAGGATGGGCGTCGCGTCCGGTTTGCAGGATCGTGAATTCTTCGAGGAGATCAGCTTCAGGGCCGGCTATCACGATCTTCTCGACAATCCTGAGGGCTATCTTTCGACCGCGCAGATCCAGGTCCTCGGCCTCCGGCTGCGCTACTACAACACCACCCGCCGGTTCAGATTCAAGGACTTCACACTCTTGAACATTCTCTCCCTCTCCCCGATCACCGGCCTGTCGGCCATGCCGTCCTGGACGATCAACGCCAGCTACGGCGCCGTCAAGGAGCAATCCTGCGACAACTGCAATGCCGCCGATCTCGGCGGCGGCGCAGGAGCGGCGGTGGAGACGGCCCGGTTCGTGCCTGCCGTGCTCTATGCGTTTGCCGTGCTGGACGTCAACGCCGGTAACGCCTACGAACCAAGCTACCGGATCGGCGGCGGAGGCAGCGCCGGCCTGCTGGCCGATCTGACGCAACGGTGGAAGGCCAATCTCACCGTCACCTACTTGTCGTATCCGCTCGGAGACCGCTCCAGCGATTTCCGCTCCTCGCTCGAGCAGAATCTGGCGCTTACCAGAAATCTGGCCCTGCATCTTGACTTGACCCGGCGGGACGCGCAAGATGAGGCGATGCTCACGATTCACTTCTACTTTTAACCGATGATATGCCGCGTTCTGCGATTGTGTCGCCTCAGCATCCTGGCGGTATTGGCATTCTTTCTGTCCGTTCCCGATGCGCTGGCGGTCGACCGGCCCGGCGACACGGAGCTGTTCGTCTCAGCCGGCGGTCAACATGACGGCGCTCAAATCTCGATCTTTGGCGTGGAGTTGATTCCGAAACCAGGACGCCTGTCGGGCACCGGCCTGTTCGCCGGCCTCACGATCGATCACCAGATTACCGCGCATGTCGGATTGGAGCTGGACGGCGGGTACACCCCGCGGCTTGGCGATCCCTACTCCGCGTCGGTCTCTACGTCGACGGCTGGACTCATTTATAATGTCAATCCCACGCACAAGGGCGTCCTCTACTTTGTCGCCGGCGGTGGGGCGGCATGGTTTCATGCCACTGACAAGGGCGCGTCGAACAACACCACAGGAACGGCCATGGGGGCCATCGGGGTGAAGATCGACCTGAAGCCAAACATCCTGCTGCGGCTCGACTTCCGATATTATTTCGCCCCCTCGCCGTTCACCGATCAGAACATGTTGCAGCGTGCCACGATTGGCGTCGGCACTCGGTTTTAAGCTGCTCAATCCATTTTAATTGACACGACCCAGAGGGCATGCTATGGTGGCGCAACAGTTTGATCACCGCAACCCAAAACAGGAGGAATTCCATGTTCAGACTGTTTGCGTTATGGGCCGTCGTTGCCGTCGGCATCGCCGGTCTAAGCGGATGTATGATCGTGGCCACGCCGGCAACCGGCATCATCTTCACCGATGTCAAATACGGTGATACGGCGACCACGGCCACGGCGGCAAGCAAAGAAGGCAAAGCCTGCGCCCAATCGATCCTAGGCTGGGTGGCCCAGGGTGATGCCAGCATTGCCGCGGCCAAGGCTGCGGGCGGAATTACGGAAGTCTCCTCCGTCGACCACACCGCCAACAATATTCTCGGAATCGTCGGCACGTGGTGCACGGTGGTCAAAGGCAGGTAAGCGCTCCTTACACCTTCTTCACGGGGCCTTCCGGACAGTGTCCGGAAGGCCCTTTCGTTTACCCGGCGATTGACATGCCCTCCCCGCCGACCTATGCCAGCGACGTTCTCCCCTCTGGATCTGATGATGACATTGCTGATGACCCTCGCCGGCTACCGACTGAAACAA